>NZ_KV821464.1:2180-2805 GCF_001815675.1 Neisseria sp. HMSC065D04 | reverse complement strand
TTTCATCGGCAATAAAGATTGCTGTCCTAAAACCGTTCCATCCTGTGCAGGCAAAGATTTTTCTATTTTGTAATGTCTTTTGATCTTGTAATAATTTATTTTTAAATCTAATTATCTCTTCAACTTTTTCTTTCTCTCTGCTATGTCTGGTTTCACAAAACTCATATTCCTTATCATCAGATAATCCTTTTGAGATTTTGTTTATAAAATAAAATCCACAAGAATAATTGTTATATTCAATAAAGTCATTATTCTGGTAGCATTCGCTATTTATATCCAGGTTATTAATTTCCTTTCCAATATCCTTGATTCGCCAATACTCAACTAACCCAAATATCAATATAAAGAAACCAAACCATTTCACTATTTTTTTCTTTTTCATAAACTTTGCCTATTATTTCAAAACCACTTCAATTGGAGGGTTACAACGATATTCTTTCAAAGATGAAAATATCAGCAGATCCCCGCCTAGTCTGTTTAAATTTCTCCATTTATTGAAATGGCTGTTCCTAACTGGGTAGAAAAGGTCTTCAGGTTTAGAATCGAAAAGAGAAAGGGGGCTGCTATATAGGCTGAGGCTGCCATAATCTCATTTTTCTTATCTGAAAGCTGATGGCTATAAAAC
>NZ_KV821464.1:0-2080 GCF_001815675.1 Neisseria sp. HMSC065D04 | reverse complement strand
ATTTTCCGATGGCAGCTGCCAAAGTACAGCCTGCGACAGTGGCGAAAAATTCGTCTTTCAATACACTTTACAAATATTGAATATCTACGGTTTAATACAAAGTCCATCATATTGTTTAACATCGGAAATTTTCTGATTTTCATCCAGGTAAATTTCCATGGTACAAAAGGTTATATCTTCTTTTAAAAAGATAGTTGTTTCATGTTTTGATATTAAAATAATACCATCTGGTTCAGATGACCAATCGAATGGAAAATAAAAAGTTACATTATTAGTAAAAAAAGGACGCAAGTATTCCTTACTACCATCACTCCTAATTAAGGTGATACTAGTGCGCTTACCTTCATTATAGTAAAAATATGTTACCTTAGGGTGGAGATTTTTATAAAAAAAACATAATAAAAAGATACATAAAACCATTAAAATTTTTTTATTCATAATCTATAACTTATTTTTACTTTCTAAACAAGTATGCCTTTTTCTTGCATCTGGCAATTCACAGAGAGATTTTTTATCTCTTCTTCCATCCCCGTTATTCGCCAATACTCAACCAACCCAAATATCAATATAAAGAAACCAAACCATTTCACTATTTTTTTCTTTTTCATAAACTTTGCCTATTATTTTAAAACTACTTCAATTGGGGATTGAAACAATATTATTTAAGGATAAAAATACCGGCAGATTCCCACCCGGCTTTTAAATAATTGAATCATATAAAATAATATAGATTAAATTTTTATTTATGGCATAGGTTATCAATAAATTTTGCTTCTATCCTATGGAAAATAGATGGGTTTATAGAAAAAGATTCTGCTTGAGCATATAGACCTAAATCGAATATACCTTCTTCATCTAAGTTCAAGTCTAATGGCATTCCTAGCCAAACTTCATTATAGAGATAATAAAAAGACAGCAATTTACCTTGGTCATCATATAAATAGATACCGGAGTTGAGGCCGTCTATGCTTAAAAAATTTCCTATACTATCAAGACAAACAACAATTTTTTTATTTTCACTTACGCTAAACCTTTCACATTGGTCTCCATCACTAGGAACTGGATAACTAGGTAAAGTCTTTTCTTTATAATGGCAATATGCGCTATATCTAAAATAAAAATAAGAAAAAATTATAGTTAACAAAATGGTTATTAAAGCAAATTTTTTAAACATGATTCCACTTTAAAAGAAGGTTGTCTTAAAAATCTTAGACGACCTTTACAAATATTGGATTGCCAATCTAAGCTACTCTTACAATGCTTTGGCACCACTATGTTTGAAACGACAGGACTAGTCTATTTTTCATAACTGCAAGCAACGGTGTTCATTTTCCATAGCAATTTGCTTTTTTCCACATTTTCTCCATTTATATCCAATTTGACTTGACAAATATCTTTAGCTTTCTTGCAAATTGGATATTCTTCTTCAGATTTACTGAAACAAACTACATTTCTTTCCGGTTCACTTATATCTTCTCCAAAAAATGAATATTCATGTCCAAATTCGAACCGTTCAGTATTCATTTCTTCATTTTCCGTTGCACTAAAAAATACTATATGCAGAAGATTATTAGTCATCATTTTGAAAACCAATGTTGAATTTTTTGGAATTTCTATATTTTGTCGCATAATTCTTTTTGTCATGTAGTATTCGTATTTTGCATCTCCATTAGAAGGGTAGTCATAATAATAGTGTACTTCAATTGGATAATCATTCTGATTATGTACTTTAATGTGGCGTACATTCTTATTTTCACACGAATACTTATCTCCATTTCCAATTAGCATCCACTCTTTATCTTCAGAAAGAAATCTCTTACACCATAACTCTTTTCCAGGTGTGTCAATCCAAGCATAAGAAAATAGCAATGCTAAAACAATAAAGGGAGAAAGAGCTATAAAAAATAAGATTTTTTTACTCATGGTCTTTAACTTTCTTTAATATTAATTTATCGTGATTTCGTTTTGGCTTTCCCTGATTATCCTTATGACAATTTTCTTTATGTAATATTTTTGCACCTTTAAATTTAGCCTTATCTGTCAGTAAGTAGCAACTGTATTTTTCACCCCGTCGGGCAAA
>NZ_KV821463.1:0-8440 GCF_001815675.1 Neisseria sp. HMSC065D04 | reverse complement strand
CCCGCCGTACCGTCAGCATGATTGACGGTAAAGTTGGGCTCTGCGATAGAACCATCCGCACCAACAGCCGTATTCAGCGCTGTTGCCAACGGTTTGATTTGGCTGACATTCACTCCGTCGGTGTCTTCCGTACCTTTGGCTACGTTGGCAATCTTGTTGCCGCCGTTGTTCAGTCCAGACTTGGTCAGGGATACGGGATTGGCTCCATTGGCAATGGTCAGACCATCAGTCGTCAGTACGCTGTCGCCTGCGGTAACTTTAGGCGTAGTCAGTCCGGTAGTGGTCAATTCGCTGTCACCTGCCTTCAACGTATCGGCAGTTACACTGGTCAACGTAATGTCGTCTTTCAGTTTGACTTTAATGCCGTCTGTACCCGCTTCGGTAACCACATTTTTGTTGTCGCCTTTAATTGCCAGCGTTTCGTCCAGTTTTTTAGTCACGGGAGAGCCGCTATCGCCGTTAAAGGTAATACCTTTGGTATCGACAATATCTTTCGCATCTACGCCTTTTTGAATCTCAGCTTTGGCGGCATCTGTAAGGTCAAGTTCGTAGTTGGTGGTTTTGGTTTGGTTACTGCTTGTCGTTTCAGTCGGATTCAATGCCAACTTACCGTCAGCTTTTACGCTCACAGTCGTTTTATCGGCATGAACGGTATAAAGTGTCTGATTACCAGTAACTTGAGAAGCAACATGGGTATTATCGCCTGCCGCTACGATGCTGATTTTCTCGCTGTCGGCAACGGCTTTATTGATGGCATTGGCAACATCAGTTGCGGTAGCAAATGCATCGCCTGCTGTATCCGCACTGATTACGCCGCCAGTACCTGCTGTCAACGTAGATTTATTGACATTGAACGCGACGGTGCCGTTTTTGTTTTCGGCGGTCGTACCTGTGCCGTTAACGAAGTTCAGCGTGGAATCGTCTTTAGTCAATGTTTTGGCATCTGCACCGTTGACTTGTACGCCGATGTTTTGCAATGCGCTGTCGGCTTTTGTCAAAGAGGCTTTGGTTTTGTCAGACAAATCCAGATTGTAGGTAGTGACATTAGTAGTTGGATTTTCAGACGACGTCAGTTTCAGACCGTTGTCTGCGCCTTCCGCAGAGACAGCCGCACCTTTGGCATTGACGGTATAAATCGCCTGACCGTCCGCGCCGTCGGTTTTCTTCACTTCGGCAACATTCGTACCTGCTTGAACCTCGGTTTTCGCGGCTTTGACTTGTTTATAGCTTGCTGCGTCATTATCTGCCACGCCGTCGGCAATGTTGGTAACCTTGTTGCCGCCGTTGGAGAGTCCGCCCGCAGTCAGGCTCACAGGGTTGCTGCCGGAGCCGATGGTTACGCCGGAACCGTTAACGGTCGTGCCAGCAGCGGTTACATCGCCGCTGAAGGCTGCGGAAGTCAGGCCGGTCAATTCTTTTGCCAATTTGACGTTCAACGTGTGATTTTGGTCGTCTGAAACTACACCAATATTATTATCGGATAGCTTAGTCTTATCAGTTTGTCCGCCTTTGACTGCTACGGTGCTGCCGAGTTGGCGGTCAAATTTCGTGCCTGTGTCTCCTTCGAAATTCAACGGTGTGCGTACGGCATCGCTCAAAGCGGTGAGCGCGTCACCCACTTTGTTGTAACCTGCTACGCTGGAGCTTGAAGGATTGCCTGAAATGACGTTATACGTTGGCGCAGTAATCGTGCCGTCCGGATTCACTTTCGTACCGATGGCTTCGGCGATTTTGTTCAACTGGGAAACATTGACTGCATCATTGTCTTTAGCACCGTTCTTCACATTGCCGACCGTGGTCGGAGTAGTAGTTTGCGGATCGGTCGGATTCAATGCGGCAATGGTTACATCGCCTGTGTACGGAGTGCTGTCGTCCATATGTTTGAACGATACGGTTTTCACGCCCGTACCTGAATCTACGGTTACCTCACGTTTCAACAATCTACCGTCTTTATCGATATAAGAGAACGGCGCATCATTATTGACGGTCGTCAGCGTGCTGACACGCAGGTTTGCCATCGCATCTTGCAACTGACCCAGATTAACCGCGTCTTTGGTATCAGTACCACTCAAAACATTGGTAATCTTGTTGCCATTCATATCCAATCCGCCCTTAGCGGTAACTTTGCCCACGAATTCCGGATTATCAACGGTATTAATGCTGACGGTTGCGCCGTTTTGACGCAGGGAGATATTTTTACCCGCTTCCAGCGTAATGGTTGAACCGCTGGTAACGTCTTGCAGTGTATGGTTTTCCGATACACCGTTGGTACCACCAGTCTGCGCTATCGTCAGTTTGAATGGTTTGTACGCATTAGTATTCAGCTCACGGATAGCCGCATCAATGGTATTTTGACCTGTACCGCCGATGTTGCTCATTGTAAAGCCGCCGTTTTCGCCGACTGCGGCATCTCCGCCCAATACATTTTTAACAGTTTTGGCAGTATTACCCAAAACGTTTTGTACCGCGTACAGCTGGCTGCCGTTGATGGCATCAGTAGAAGTGTTAGAGATTTCGCCCGGAGCAACGTTTTTCAGTTGACGTTCGTAGCCTGCCGAACCGAAAGACACTTGGTCGCCGGAGGTAATATGGTTACCGCCTGCAAAACCTGAGTATTTCAGATTGTTGACAGTAGCTTCGTTGACTTCGGTTGCATTGGTTGCAGTCGTACTGCCCGCACCGATTGCGACAGAGTTACCTTTGGTGGCTTTCGCGCCCATACCGAATGCAGCAGAGGCAACGCCTTCGGCACGTGTACCCGTACCAAAGGCGGTAGACAATTCGCCTGTTGCCTGTGATTTAGCACCAATGGCTACCGCAGCTTCGCCTGAGGTCGTCTGAATATAAGAGTTTTTACCGGTCGTCATCTCATCACCGGTATAGTCTTGATAAACTTGTTTAACCGTTTTACCCGTACCGGCTACTGCTTTTCCTGCAACGTTATCCCAATCGTCTGAACCGATGGCGATAGAAGAATTGCCTTTTGCGTTTACATTATTACCAATAGCAGTAGATTGGTCTCCCCATGCATTGGCATATGCACCGATAGCAACGGTTTGATTGTAGTCAAGTTCAGCCGAATCCGGTTTTGCAGGATTGGTTGCAGAAGCGTTATAGCCGATGACGACAGAGCGCGAGTTATTGGATCGTGCACTTTCACCAATAACAACAGAACTATATTTCAGGGCTGTCGCATCCTTACCGATAGCGACTGCTGCAGATTGAACAGTTTTGCTGTTTGCACCGATGGCAATAGAATTTTCGTCATTCGCGTTTGCGTTGTTACCCAAAGCAATGGCGTTTTGCAAACGTGTATGACTGTTCAAACCAAGCGCCAAAGAAGCCTCGCCGTCTGCATTGGCAGCACGTCCCAACGCGATAGAATCAATTTTCCACGCATTATTGCCAGAGCCGATAGCAATAGTATTTCTTTCGTTGGCCTTTGCGCCCTCGCCTACAGCTACGCTGGATTTACCCAAGGCTTTAGCACCTTGACCGCCCGCAAACGTGTTTTCGCCATAAGCATTTGCTTGTTGACCGATAGCAACTGCATTCTTACCACTGGCTGTACTTTCAGAACCAACGGCGACTGAACTTTCACCCGTAGTCTCACCATTAACATCAGGATCAGAGCCTGCTGCCGCCTCAACAGTTGCCTTATTACCCATTACAACCGCATTGTTTGCAGCCGCTTTGGCTTCTGGACCGGCGGCAATCGCGTTTTCTCCTGTCGCGCCTTCGTTGTTGTAGTTGGCTTTTGTTTTATCTGTGCTATTTACGCTATAAAAATGAGTTTGCGATGCGGCAGTCAGTTTGCCGTTTTCGATTTTGACAGTTTCTCCGTCCACCTTAACGTCGTATTTGACTTTAGTATTACCATCTGCTTCAGTATCGACGGTAACGGTAGTCGCATTGCCGTCGGCAAATTGCACGCTTTCTCCGGGCGTAACAATGCCCTTCGCCGCGCCTGCATTATCTTTGACGGCAAAGCCTTGGTTGACGTAAGTATTGAGGTTGGTCAGCGCGCCGCCCACGCTGGTTGCGGCTGCCGTATTGAATTTGGTTGTACTGCTGCCTGTGGCATTCGGTGTCGCATTGCCTTTAAACACATCATAAGACGGCAGTGTTACCGTACCTTGATTGTTTGTAGGATCAATGCCCACAGCCGCGCCACCGCCCAATGCATTGGCAACCGCTTTGGCGATATTGCCCGAACCTGCATGAAGCGCGTAAAGCTGGCTGCCATTAATCGCGTCGGTGGAAGTTGCAGTGATTGCACCTGGGGCAACGTGTTTCAACTGACGTTCGTAACCTGCCGAACCGAAAGAAACTTGCGAACCCGAAGTAATATGTGTCGTTCCCGCAAAACCGCCGTAAGTAATACCATTGACTGTCGCAGTTGTTACAGCCGTTGCATCGGCATTAGTGTGCGACCCCGCACCGATGGCGACGGACTTATCCTGAGTAGCGGACGCACCCACACCGAACGCTGATGCACCCAAACCGCTAGCGATCGTACCCGGACCAAAAGCCGTAGACAAAGCACCTGTTGCCTGCGCCTTCACACCTACCGCAACCGCTGCCGTAGCAGACGTAGTACCTTGATAACCACCGGACATATCAGAGCCAGTCAATGCCTTGTACTGTGTATTTACGCTTTTTTTTGCATCATCCCAGTCATCACCACCAATGGCAATCGACGAATCGCCCGTTGCACGGGTATTGTTACCAATGGAAGTTGATTGCGCACCTGAAGCATAAGCCTCCGGACCAATGGCAACCGCTTGTGTTGTACCTGTCGCTCTTGCTTGCCAACCAAGGGCTACACTCTGTCTATTTTGTGCCAGTGCGGCAGCATTGGCATCCACGCCAGAACCGATGGCAACAGAATCCTCTCCAATCGCCTGTGTATTAAAACCGATGGCAATCGCCCTTCCATCTCCTTTCACTCCACTATACAAACCCCTTGCAAACGAATTTTTACCAATAGCAATCGAATTAGCTAGCGTCGCTTGCGCACCTGTACCAACGGCAACAGTATCATTGGCCTTCGCTTGAGATTCCGTACCCACAGCAATTGCATTGTTACCACGTACGGTTAAATTGCTACCCACACCGATGGCACCATTCCCGTTAACACCTTGATTCGCCATTCTACCCGAATCATTGTTACCAATTGCAATGGCACTTATCCCAGTAACATTAGTATCCGCACCAATCCCTATTGCCTTCGATCCATCCGCTCGGAGATTGACACCAATGGCAATAGCATTATTGCCATTAGAAACTGTTGTATGGGACTGTGAATTTGGAGCAATTGCCAAAGCGCCATTAACTTTCGCTTGAGCATTATGGCCGATAGACATGGCACCTGCTCCGTATGCCGAACTCGTACCCGTACCAATAGAAAGTATTGCCCCACCTGTTGCAGATCCTTCCGGAATCGCAGCCCAAGCCCCTTCGGAAAATCCCAATAATGCCGCGCTCAACGCCGTCAGTCTGAATAAGGTTTTCAGACGACTCTCTTCTGAGGCGCGCACATCCCCTTCAGCACCTTCGCTGCTTGATTTGACACGTCCCTTCGCCAATTCGGAAGTAACGACGAAAGAGCCGATGGTACGGTTCCATACAACTTTGAAAATCTTATTCATAACAATCTCTCTTGGTTGGATTTATTAAAAAATATCAGATTGAATTCAAGCATATACAATCAAAATAAGACGTACTCCCCGCACTGCCCCGCCGCCGGATCTTCTTCTTCAGGCACACGCGGATTTTATGAGGCAGGCATTCATTTATTTTGTTTATATATTATTGAAAACCAATCAAGCTGACGTTAATTGTCACTTAGGTACAATTTTTAGAACATATCTATATCTTGGGAAATAGTGTTTTAAGCTAATCAACCTTACCGTTTGTTTAAAAAAAGCCCCGATAATCCGTAACTTTGCTTTTAAAATTAACACTTATTTACCAAATAATATAGAACTATGACTTTTACCCTGCAATTATCATGCCAAAGATGACATATCTGATTCATGCCTTCAGACTTCCATAAAGCATTTATACTAAAATGAAAAAATGCCGTAAGCGAATTTTGAAAAAAGGTCGTCTGAAAATAAACTGCAACAAGATCATGGACATCACTCTCCCTGTTATAGTGGATTAATAAGCAACAAAACCGCCATTGCGACAAAAAGGTCGTCTGAAACCTAAATTTTGGGTTTCAGACGACCTTTTTGCTTGGCGGATTTATCCGCCCGCCTTCATGCTTTTCTCTAGTAGATTAACGGCAGGAAATGCGTTGTTTTATTTCAATTTGCTGTTTTTCAATGATTTGGATGATGTCGGCGGCTGCAATATTTCGACGGCGATGTCTTTGGGGTGCGCCGCGATAAAGGATTTGGTCGCGCGCATGATTGCCTGTATGCGCGGGTCGTTCCAGCGGACGATTTGATGGTTTTCATCGCGCTTGTCCGACCAGATAATCACGCCGTCCATATATTTGCTGCTGATTTCGAGCATTTTCTGCCAGCGTTCGGCATCGATAAATTGTTTGAAATACGGGCTGTTGCTTGCGGAATAATATTGCGGCCAGAGGTAGCCGATGATTTTTTTGTCGGGATAGCGCTTTCTAATCTCGGCAACGGTGGTTTGGACGTCTTTTTCCCATTGCGCCAAATCGGGCGTGGTAATGTAGAACACGGGATTAGCATAGTCACTGATGGCTGCACTCATCTGACGGCGTTTGCTGAACTGCCGCCATTTTGCCAATACTGCCTCGTTGTCCGCCTGAGATTGGTAGTAGCGGATGGCGTGCAGGTGTTCGTCGGGCAAACCGTAGTTGCTGATGTAGGCACGGGGATTTTCTTCTTTGAAAATTTGGTACATACGAGCAAAATCGGTTTTAAGCTCTTGAGGTGTGAGGATTTGTCCGTCTTTTTCGGCAAACCAGGTTTCGATGTCAGTGGAGATGGTGCGGTAGCCTTCACGATAGGACTGACGCGCCAATTCGCGGATTCGCTTTTCGTTCAATACGCCGTGTTTGCGCTTACCGGCAGGATCGGGCATGACCAGCTCGGATTCGTAAATCAGGAATACTTTGGACAATTTGTCGGCGGTCAGATCGGGTTTGCCGACGTAGTCCATGCGGTCGTAAATGATAAAGTCTTTGCCGGAGGCTAGCGCGGAGGCGGCGGCAAGGAAGAGTAGGGATGCGGCGCGGATGAATGGTTTCATTGGGTTTTCTTTTTGGTGAAGGTCGGGGCTTGCTGTTTCGGCAATGCGAGGAGTGCTTGATATAAATTAATGGGAAAGGTCGAGGCAAACAAGGCGGAAGGGGTAAAAACAAGTCAAAGGTCGTCTGAAAAGGGTAAGCGGCGTTTTCAGACGACCTTTTGGCGGCTGGCGGCGGTTTGTCTCTGTTCCATCCTGCCGCTTTGCTATAAAATCGAAACCCTCTTCAACCCGAAATCCAAATCAGGAAAATCATGATGGAAGCAGCCGGACAACACAACGTCGATGCGGACGAAATCGCTAAATTCAGCCAAATTGCGGATAAATGGTGGGATAAAAACGGCGAGTTCAAACCTTTGCACGACATCAATCCGCTGCGCTTGGGCTATATCGACTCGTTCGCGCAGTTGGCGGGCAAACGTGTTTTGGATGTCGGCTGCGGCGGTGGGATTTTGTCGGAAAGCATGGCAAAACGCGGCGCGGCGCACGTTACCGGCATCGATATGGCGGAAAAATCGTTGGAAACCGCCCAAGCCCATGCCGCTGCCGAAGGTGTGGACAATATCGATTACCGCTGCATCCGCGTCGAAGACCTTGCCGCCGAACAGCCGCACAGCTTCGATGTTGTAACCTGTATGGAAATGATGGAACATGTTCCCGACCCCGCCGCCATCGTCAAAGCCTGTTCGGAGCTGGTAAAGCCTGACGGCATGGTGTTTTTCTCCACCATCAACCGCAACCCTAAATCTTATCTCCATCTGATTGTCGGTGCGGAATATGTGTTGAACTTTGTTCCCAAAGGGACGCACGATTGGCAAAAATTCATCACGCCCGCCGAGCTGGCGCGGATGTGCAGGCAGGCAGGTTTGGACGTTATCGATACCAAGGGCATGACCTACAATCTTTTGACCCGCCGCTATTCTTTATGCGACTCGACAGAAGTGAATTATATGATTGCCTGCCGCCCGGTTTAAATCTGCCTATCCGAATCATGAAAAGAGGTCGTCTGAAACTTACGTTTAAGAACGTTTCAGACGACCTCTTTTCAACTTCTCACCAATGCAGCTTGCCCGCTTCTCTTATTTCAATTTCTTGAAGCAGACTTCCCGCAGACAAAGACTGCCGTTACCACGCAAATGGAAATCCAGCTTTAAAACGGGAACTCACTAATATAGTGGATTAAATTTATAGTCAATTAAAATCA
>NZ_KV821462.1:71764-75406 GCF_001815675.1 Neisseria sp. HMSC065D04 | reverse complement strand
AATTTTAGTAACCCATGTTATTGCAAAGGTCTCAATCCACTATAAACGGCAATTTTGTACGGGAACAAATAGCGAACAATCAAAAGGTCGTCTGAAAATTTCAGACGACCTTTTTTCATTTCATCAACAGCCTAGTTGAATCAATCCAGCTTTTTAAAGTGGCGGCGGCGTTCCAGTTCGCTCAGGTAACGCTTGCGCAGACGGATGGACTGCGGCGTGATTTCAACGAGTTCGTCATCGTCGATAAACTCGACCGCGCCTTCCAGCGTCAGCTTAATCGGCGTGGTTAGGCGCACGGCTTCGTCGGTGCCGCTGGCGCGGATGTTGGTGAGTTTTTTACCTTTGAGCGGGTTGACCACCAAATCGTTGTCGCGGCTGTGGATGCCGATAATCATGCCTTCGTAGATTTTGTCGTTGGGCGATACGAACATACGGCCGCGGTCTTCCAGATTCCATAAGGCATAGGCGACGGCTTCGCCTTGCTCTTGGGAAATCAGTACGCCGTTGTGACGGCCGGGCATATCGGGTTTCACAGGCGCGTAGTCGTCAAACACATGGCTCATCAGGCCGACGCCGCGCGTCAGGGTCATGAATTCGCCTTGGAAACCGATTAAGCCGCGCGCGGGAATATGGTATTCGAGGCGGGTACGGCCGTTGCCGTCGCTTTCCATATTAGTCAGTTCGCCGCGGCGGCGGCCGAGTTCTTCCATTACCGCACCTTGGTTTTCGTCCGGTACGTCTACGGTCAGGTTTTCATAAGGTTCGCATTTTTGACCGTCAATGTCGCGGTACACGACGCGCGGTTTGCCGACTGCCAGTTCAAAGCCTTCGCGGCGCATGTTTTCCAGCAAAATGGTCAGGTGCAGTTCGCCGCGTCCGGATACGCGGAACACGTCGGCATCGGCGGTATCTTCCACGCGCAGGGCGACGTTGGTCAGCAATTCTTTTTGCAGGCGGTCACGGATTTGGCGGCTGGTCACGAATTTGCCTTCGGTACCCGCCAGCGGGCTGGTGTTCACCATAAAGTCCATGGTCAGCGTTGGTTCGTCCACGCTCAACATCGGCAGACCTTTGGGGTTGTCTTTGTCGGTGATGGTCACGCCGATACCGATGTCTTCAATACCGGAAATAATCACGATGTCGCCGGCTTCGGCTTCTTCAAGCGGCACGCGTTCCAAACCTTTGAAACCCAAAAGCTGGTTGATGCGGCCTTGGGCAATTTGCTGATCATGGTTCATCACGGCAACGACTTGGCCGGGTTTGATACGTCCGTTCAGGATACGGCCGATGCCGAGGCGGCCGGTGTAGTTGTCGTAGTCGAGTTGGGAAATTTGCAGTTGCAGCGTTTCGTCTGCGCTGCCGCTCGGTGCAGGTGTGTGTTTTAAGATGGTGTCGAACAGCGGATGCATGTCGTTGCTCTCGTCGGTTTCTTCCAGTTTGGCGAAACCGGACAGGCCGGAAGCGTAGACAATCGGGAAGTCCAATTGCTCGTCGGTTGCGCCCAAGTTGTCGAAGAGTTCGAAAGTTTGGTCGATGACCCAGCTCGGACGGGCGGACGGTTTGTCGATTTTATTGATGACGACGATTGGTTTCAGTCCCAAAGCCAAGGCTTTTTTGGTAACGAAACGGGTTTGCGGCATCGGACCTTCCTGCGCGTCCACCAACAATACGACGCAGTCCACCATACCCAAAACGCGCTCCACCTCGCCGCCGAAGTCGGCGTGTCCCGGAGTGTCGACGATGTTGATGTGGTAGCCTTCGTAATCGATGGCGGTATTTTTGGCGAGGATGGTAATGCCGCGTTCTTTTTCAAGGTCGTTGCTGTCCATCACGCGTTCGTCAACCTGCTGGTTGGCGCGGAATGTACCGGATTGGCGCAGCAGTTGGTCAACTAATGTGGTTTTGCCGTGGTCGACGTGGGCGATGATGGCAATGTTGCGAATTTGTTTCATGGTGATATGTATTTCAAATGATTTTTATCAAAAAGTAACTCGCGATTATATCACGGTTCATCTTATCGGACGGAGGGGGAGTAGATTAAATTTGAATCGGTACGGCGTTTGTTCCGGTTCAACCGTCATTCACTATATGCGTACTGCGGCACAGTTTGACGATATAGTGGATTAACTTTAAACCAGGACGGCGTTACCTCGCCTTAGCTCAAAGAGAACGATTCTCTAAGGTAGTGAATCGGTTCCGTACTATCTGTACTGTATCTGCGGCTTTCGCCTTGTCCTGATTTAAAGTTAATCCACTATAAAAGCATTTGAGAATAATTAATAATAAAATTTGATTGGGTTTTGTAATTTATTTGCTTTTATTTATGGTTAAAGAGTGTAAATGTTTTTGAATGTTGAAATGGATTCTTAATACCAATGGCAACAAATATCTATATAAAACAAGATATTGAATTTTCAGACGACCTTTTAAGGCTTCTGTTTCTTTTGATAATTGTTTGTATTTTAAATAGAAAATTTGTCAAGCGTCAGGCTTTTTCATACAATTCAGCCATCAAGAAACAACACGCAATGTTTTTTACAGACACTTTACAATTTCAAAGAAAGAGAAAGAATTATGCAAGGCAATCAAGCTGTTATCGATTGTATGAACGAACTGTTGTCCGGCGAGCTGGCTGCACGCGATCAATACTTCATCCACTCACGCCTGTACTCCGAATGGGGCTACAACAAACTGTTCGAGCGTCTGAATCATGAGATGGAAGAAGAAACCACCCACGCCGAAGACTTCATCCGCCGTATCCTGATGCTGGGCGGTACACCTAAAATGACCCGTGCCGAACTGAACATCGGTACCGACGTGATTTCCTGCCTGAAAGCGGATTTGAACACCGAATACGAAGTACGCGATGCGTTGAAAAAAGGCATCAAACTGTGCGAAGAAGCACAAGACTACGTTACCCGTGATTTGATGATTGCCCAGTTGAAAGACACTGAAGAAGATCACGCCCACTGGCTGGAACAACAACTGCGTCTGATCGAACTCGTCGGCGAAGGCAACTACTACCAAAGCCAACTGTAATTAAGCGTATAAGGAGCTGAAAATGAAAGGCGATCGCTTAGTTATCCGCGAGCTGAACAAAAACTTGGGCTTGCTCTTGGTTACCATCAACCAATACTTCCTGCATGCCCGCATTTTGAAAAACTGGGGCTTTGAAGAATTGGGCGAACATTTCTTCAAACAGTCCATCCGCGAAATGAAATCCGCAGACGATTTAATCGAGCGTATTTTGTTCTTGGAAGGTCTACCTAACCTGCAAGAATTGGGCAAACTGCTGATCGGCGAATCAACTGAGGAAATCCTGACCTGCGATTTGACAAAAGAACAGGAAAAACACGATGCCCTCATCGCTGCCATCGCCATCGCGGAACAACAGCAAGACTACGTCAGCCGTGATTTGTTGGAAAAACAAAAAGACATCAACGAAGAACACATCGACTGGCTGGAAACTCAGCAGGAACTGATTGGCAAAGTCGGTTTGCCGAACTACCTGCAAACAGCGGCGCAAGAGGACTAAAACACAAACCACTGCCAAATATAGCAGTCCCTGCACCCATAAACGGCATATCCTTTCGGATATGCCGTTTTTCTTTTAATATAGTGGATTAAATTTAAATCAGGACA
>NZ_KV821462.1:27399-71664 GCF_001815675.1 Neisseria sp. HMSC065D04 | reverse complement strand
CCGTACTGGTTTAAAGTTAATCCACTATACTTTGTCAGTAAAAGAGACGGTTCCCTGCTTTGTTAAGAAGTGAATATGCGGAATGTGTGGTTTTAAACTGAAATAAAATTATATGAATAATAATAAGTTATAAATATTTTTGTATTATTTCCCTTGCTGCTCTTGAAACATTTAGAATTTTTGTTTTAAACTGCACACATTACCTATTCCATTATTTATGTATTCTGTCATGCAAACAGCGCATCATTCATCTGCTTTCTTCTATTGGTACCACACAAACGTGCGGTACTTTTTTGCGCTTGTCTGAAACAGATTAGAGATAGGGATACGCAAATCAGAGCCGCCTAATTTGAGCGGCTTTTTTGTTACCTATACATGGCCGCATCAATTGAAATATGAAATAAAACACAACTGAATCAGGATTACAGCCATGACCCCCTCCATACACGCCCAAACAAAAAACCTTCCTTTACACCGCTGCCAAATGATTGTTGACGGCAACAGCCATCACACAACAGCTTCCCAAGCCTTGCCGGGCAGTGCAGATACGCTGATTAGCGAGGCATTGATTCCGCAAATCCGTATGGTTGCCACTTTGATTGCAGGCGAAAGGCACGATTTTGAAGCAGACAGTCCTGCTGTCTTTACGGAGGAAGCCGACTTTTTTGCCGCACGCATCTTGGTATTGGGGGTACACCGTTTCCATCTGGATATCACGCTGTTGCCTATGCTGAAAACCGCCAACCAACGCGCCCAAGCGTTTGCCAAACGCCACCATCTCCCATTTACCCCCGCCCAAATGCATATGAGCCTACATGCCCGCCGTCCTGACAACTTGCTGATTGTCGAAACCGAACACGAAATGGAAAATCATGGCAGCCTGATTGCCAACAGCCTTGCTTTCGCAGCCAAACTTCCCCGCCTGCCTTTGTAAACCATATTGACGCACTTGATAAAAATCAAATTTGCACCATATTCCACGGCAAGGCGCAGTATATTGACGCGCAGTTTGCCGATAACGCTCGGCTTAGACAATACCACTTCAAAAAGGATAAAAAAATGAAAAAACTCATTGCCTTAGCCGCACTTTCCTCACTTGCTCTCGCTGCCTGCAAAGACAATACCCAAGCCCAGCTTGAGCAGCAGCAAAAACAGATTGAAGCGCTTCAGCAGCAACTTGCCCAACAACAAGACAATACGATTTACCAACTCACGCCGGAAGGTGTGAAAGATACCATTCCTGCCGAAGCACAAGCCAACGGCAACAATGGTCAGCCTGTGACCGGAACAGACGGACAACAATATATTTACGACCAATCCACTGGCAGCTGGCTGCTGCAAAGCTTGGTCGGTACGGCGGCAGGTGCATTCATCGGTAACGCGTTGGCAAACAAATTCACACAAGCGCGCAATCAAAACAGCCCGATTGCCCAACGCGCACGCGCCCATTATTATCAAACGGCCCGTCCCAACAGCCGTACCAGCCAGCAACTCAATACCCGTAGCCTGCCTGCGCAACAACAGGCAGCGCAACAACAACGTTACCGCCAAACAACCCAACAGCCGTCCAATTATCGCCGCCCAATGAGTCGCGGTTTTGGCCGCCGCCGCTAAAGCCATTTGATTGTTTTAAACAGGTTTCCGATTCGGCAAAGAATGGTTATTAGGAAAGACAACGTATTTGCCGATTAAAACAGATGAAGGTCGTCTGAAAATTCAGACGACCTTTGTTTATGCATCGCCATAAAATGCAAGATGCCTTTAGTCAATACCCTTTATCAAAAGAAAAAGGGGATGCGGGCGCATCTGCATTTTCAGACGACCTGAGTTTCAAGTAAAATCTACCTCGTCTGAAACACACTCAATCTCTCAGTAAGGAAAACATCATGAGCAACCATCACAAACTCATCATCCTCGGCTCAGGCCCCGCCGGCTACACCGCCGCCGTTTATGCCGCCCGCGCCAACCTCAAGCCCGTCATCATCACCGGTGTCGAGCAGGGCGGACAACTGATGACCACCACCGAAGTCGACAACTGGCCCGCCGACGCCGAAGGCGTACAAGGCCCGGAACTGATGGCGCGCTTCCTTGCCCATGCCGAACGCTTCGGCACCGAAATGATTTTCGACCAAATCCACACCGTCGATTTGCAAAACCGCCCCTTCACCCTCAAAGGCGACATGGGCGAATACACCTGCGACGCCCTGATCGTCGCCACCGGCGCATCCGCCAAATATCTGGGACTGCCCAGCGAAGAAGCCTTCGCCGGCAAAGGCGTTTCCGCCTGCGCGACCTGCGACGGATTTTTCTATAAAAAACAAGACGTAGCCGTGGTCGGCGGCGGCAATACTGCCGTAGAAGAAGCCCTTTACCTCGCCAACATCGCCAACACCGTTACCCTGATCCACCGCCGCGACAGCTTCCGCGCCGAAAAAATCATGGTGGACAAACTCATGCAGCGCGTTGAAGAAGGCAAAATCATCCTCAAACTCAACAGCAATCTGGATGAAGTCTTGGGTGACGAAGGCGGCGTCACCGGTGCTCGTCTGAAACACAATGACGGCACTACCGAAGACATCGCCGTCAAAGGCGTTTTCATCGCCATCGGCCATAAGCCAAACACCGACATTTTCAAAGGCCAGCTCGATATGGACGAAACCGGCTACCTGAAAACCAAAGGTGGTACGGGCGACAACGTCGGCGCGACCAATATCGAAGGCGTATGGGCGGCAGGCGATGTCAAAGACCACACCTACCGTCAAGCCATCACCAGCGCGGCTTCCGGCTGCCAAGCCGCACTGGATGCCGAACGCTGGCTCGACCGCCAAGGGTTGTAAAACACCCGAAACGGTTTTCTCAAGCATAAAGGTCGTCTGAACCTTTCAGACGACCTGTTTTATAGTGGATTAAAATTGCAATGATACGGTGTTGCCAACGCCCTTATGTACTACCCGTACACGGCGGGCGTTGCCGCCTTGTCTCATTTTTATTTTAATCCACTATATAACAGAAAAACACATTATCCATCCTGCCTTATCCGATTTTATGAGCAAACAGCCCAACAGCGCAGATCCAGCCGAAATCCCGCAAGACCAAACCGTCCCGCGCAGCAATACCGACAACGCGCCGCGTTCCGCCATCCATCAGACGCTTTATTCCGCCGATACGTTTGCACAACACGATTATCTCGCGGGTAAAAAACTGCCCGACATCGCCCGCCCGCAAGCGGGGCAGACCAACTGGCTGCATTTCGTCGGCATCAACGACGCCGCTCTGCTCAAACACACGCTGGAGCCTTACGGCATCCACGAGCTGGTCATCGAAGACATCCTCAGCCGCAAACAGCGCCCCAAAATCGAAGACTACGACAATTATCTGTTTATCGCCGCGCAGGTTTACCACTACACCGCCGCCGGCAAACTGAATTCCGACCAAGTGTATCTGATTATCGGCAAGGATTTCGTGTTGTCGTTCCAGCAAAAACCGCTGGGGCTGTTCAGCCAGCTGCGCCGCCAAATGAGCGAAAACCCGCGCGGCATCCTCGGCAAAAACACCGCCTTCCTCGCTTATTGCCTGCTCGACCGCATCGTGGACGACTATTTCATCGTTTTGGAAGAGTACAACAACCGCGTCGAAGCCATAGACAAATCCCTGTTTAAAGATGAAAACAGCGACATCCTCGGCAAAATCCACCGCCTCAAGCGCGATGCCGTCCGCCTTCGCCGCACGCTCTTGCCTTTACGCGACGTGTTCTATCAACTTGCCGTGCGCGTCGATTTCACCATTTTCAAAGGCGAGTCCACCGTCTATCTGCGCGACGTGTACGACCACAACATGCAGCTTCTCGAATCGCTCGACGCCTCGCGCGACATGGTGTTGAGCATGATGGACATCTACCTTTCCTTCCAGTCCAACCGCATGAACCAGCAGATGCGCGTCCTGACCGTCATCACCATCATCTTCATGCCGCTGACCGTCATCACCGGCATCTACGGCATGAACTTCGACAACATGCCCGAGCTGCATTGGCATTACGGCTATTTTATCGTTTTAGGTTTGATGCTGTGCATCATCGTCGGGCTGCTGATTTTCTTCTCGCGCAGAAAATGGTTATAAACCCATAAAAAAATCCAATTTCCGTATATTCATATATTAAATACAATCAGTAAGGTCGTCTGAAAACCATCCCAACCACTGAACGGCCGCCTGTTTAACACAAACATTCATTTTTAAAAGAGGAACACCATGGATCAAACCCGCCAACTCCCTGCACACGAACTCATCATGTCCGAACTGATGATGCCCGACACCGCCAATTTCAGCGGCAATGTCCACGGCGGCGAACTTTTGCGCCTGCTCGACCAAGTCGCTTATTCCTGCGCCAGCCGTTACAGCGGTAATTATTGCGTTACACTGTCTGTCGATAAGGTTTTGTTTAAAGAGCCGATACATGTCGGCGACTTGGTAACCTTCTACGCCAGCGTCAACTACACGGGCAGAACTTCCATGGAAATCGGCATCCGTGTCGAAGCGCAAAACATCCGCACCGGCGAAGTGCGCCATACCAACAGCTGCTACTTCACCATGGTCGCGGTCGAAGACGGCAAACCTGTTCCCGTCCCGCCGTTGGAAATTACCACCGAGCGCCAACGCTGCCGCTATGAAAAAGCCAAAAAACGCAAAGCCTTGAGCCTCCAGGCATCGGACGAGGCTTCTTGCGGATGCTGAAAACGGACGGATAAAACGGATTACAAGACAAAGGTCGTCTGAAAACCAAGTTTCAGGTTTTCAGACGACCTTTTTATTTGACGGATAAGGACATTATCGAAACTGCGTCTGTCGAAGCAGTTTCAGACGACCTTCTTCAGTAGGGCAGCCCCTTACGCTTCTTCCGCTTTGCTGCGGATAATCAGAAGCGGCAGGTGGCTTTGGCGCATAACGGTTTCGGCGAAGCTGCCCATCAGGAGGTGCATCAGGCCGGTGCGGCCGTGTGTGCCGAGTACCAGCAGGTCGGCGCCGTTTTCATCGGCGTAATCGACCAAATCCTGCGCCATTTCGCGCGCGCCTTTGTTGGCGACCAGCAGGTGTTTGACAATGTTTTCCACGCCGTTTTCGCGGGCGGTTTTTTCAGCGAAGTCCAAGACTTCGTTGCCTTGGGCGACGGCAGCAGCCTCGTAGCTTTCGTGTTGCAGGAATTCGGGGGCGAGCGCCATGTATTCGGCGGGGTTGGCGACGTGTACCAAAGTCAGGCGGGCGTTGTTGACGCTTGCCAACTCGGCGGCGTGTTTCAGGGCGTTGAGGGAAGTTTCGCTGCCGTCAACGGCTACAACCAGATGTTTGTACATAGTTCATTCTCCTTTTGCGCCGCAGGCGGCACTTTGTTTCATGCGGTTGGGAAGGGTCCGATATGAAACGATTATAGACTCTTTCGGGCTGCTGCAACAGCCCGTCTGCTTTCCAGTATAATATGTGTCGGACTCGTCTGCAGCGTTTTGCGTTGATTTTCATTCATTTATTGATATATCACAAGGTTGGGTATGAACGACACCGTTTTTCTTCCTTCGCGCCGTTTCGGCGGTATTGCCAGACTCTACGGAGATGAAGCACTGGCGCGGTTTTCGCGCGCGCACGTCTGCGTGGTCGGCGTGGGCGGGGTAGGCTCTTGGGCGGTGGAGGCTTTGGCGCGGACGGGCATCGGTCGTTTGACCTTGATTGATTTGGACAACGTCGCCGAGTCCAATGTCAACCGCCAGCTTCATGCGCTGACCGACGATTTCGGCAAGGCGAAGGTAACGGCGTTGCGCGAACGCATTGCTCAAATCAATCCGCAATGCGAAGTGGAGGAAATCGAGGATTTTGTGACGGAAGACAATCTGGAAACGCTTTTCAGACGACCTTTCGATTTTGTGATCGACGCGATAGACCAAGTGCGTGTCAAGGCGGCGATGGCAGCTTATTTTGTGCAACACAAACAGCCGTTTATCCTCAGCGGCGGCGCGGGCGGACAGAAAAATCCGGCATTGATTCAAACCGCCGATTTGAGCCGCGTTACCCACGACCCGCTGCTTGCCAACCTGCGCTACACCTTGCGCAAACGCTACGGCTTCAGCCGCGATACCAAAGAAAAAATGCGTGTGCCGTGCGTGTTCTCGACTGAGAACATTACGCCGCCGCAATCGGGCGAAGCGTGTTCGACCGATACCGCGCCGCAAGGGCTGTCCTGCGCGGGCTATGGCGCGAGTATGCTGGTGACGGCTTCTTTTGGGCTGTATTGCGCACAGGCGGCGGTGGAACATATTGCAGGACGGAAATGAGATGAATCGATTTTTTAAAGCCTATTTTATCGCCAGCTTGATTTATGCGGTTGTCTTCGGTTTGCTGATGTACGGTGACGGTTTGCTGTTTTCAGGATCCGAATGTTTTGATATTGCACCTGAAAATGAACAGCGTCTACAGTATTGTTCACGAGCTGCTGAAATGTCGGCTTTTGAGAAAGTGTCTTTGAAGGTTTTCTTCTTTCCGTTTTTATCTGTAATGTTATTGTCCCTACTCAATGCCGGCATTATGAAGTGGACCAAACGCTGTACAACTTCGATGACTCTTGCTTTGCCTATTGTCGAATGGTTGATTGTTTGGTTCGTTTTTTTACTGTGGGAATGGAGTAGTCTGGATAGTTGGATGTCAATAGGAGGACTTCTTTTTTTGGGATTGCCTGTTTATGGCATGGCAGCAGTTCAAGCCCTGAGTGTGTTGCGCTCTTCTGCAAATGCCAATCAGAAAATTTGATGTGGGTTTAAGCCTTTTGAAATTTATTTTTTCAGACGACCTTTTTTTGCCTATGAACCGATTTTTCAAAGCCTATTTTATCGCCAGCCTGATTTATGCGGTGTGGTTCGGCGTGTTGATGTATGCCGTCGATCCGATGTTTGGCGCAATGGGATGCGACATGCAGTCGGGCGATTATTTGTGTTTTCAGGACGGCTCTCCGCGGCCGTTTACCAATTTCCTTTATCCTTTCCTGTCCGTTCCGATATTCAGCCTTTTGCACGCTGCCATCATGAAGTGGCGCAAACGCTGCTCGGTCGGGATGATTTGGTTTTTGGTCGGCTGCGAATGGCTGCTATTGTCGGTTTGGATAATCGCGATGCTGGCACGCGATGGCTTTGTGTTTTCCCGCGATGCCGTTACGGTGCTGACAGGCTCGTTTTTCGCCGTTTTGCCGCTGCTGGGCATGGCGTTGGCGCAAACGCTAGCCATTGCCATCGCTTCTTTGAAAAGCCAACGCAAAAAAGGCTGATTTTTGTTTTGCCGCACTCGTTTTGGCGAAACACGCTGCGTTTTCAGACGACCCCGTTATTGATTAACCACCCATCGAACCTAATAAGAAAAAGCTCCTCTAAACATGCCTTCAGAACACCTTATTCCTTCCGCTGCGGCAACGTCGTCTGAACACACTGTCGCGTGGGTATTCGGTCAACCCGTAACCGATTTGCCGCAGGATTTGTTTATTCCGCCCGATGCTTTGAAGGTTGTCTTAAGCAGCTTCCAAGGGCCGTTGGATTTGCTGCTTTACCTGATCCGCAAACAAAATATCGACGTTCTCGATATTCCGATGGTGAAGATTACCGAGCAATATCTGCACTATATCGCCCAAATGGAAGCGTATCAGTTTGATTTGGCGGCGGAATATCTCTTGATGGCGGCGATGCTGATTGAAATCAAATCGCGCCTGCTGCTGCCGCGTCCCGAAGAGGTCGAGGATGAAGAGGCGGATCCGCGTGCCGAGCTGGTGCGCCGCCTTTTGGCTTACGAACAGATGAAGCTGGCGGCGCAGGGTTTGGATGCGTTGCCGCGCGCGGGACGGGATTTTGCTTGGGCGTATCTACCGTTGGAAATCGCGGTCGAGGCGAAGCTGCCGGAGGTGTATGTCGCCGATTTGACGCAGGCTTGGCTGGGCATTTTGTCGCGGGCGAAACATACGCGCAGCCATGAAGTGATTCAGGAAACCATTTCCGTGCGCGCACAGATGACGGCGGTTTTACGTCGTCTGAACGAGAGCGGGATATGCAAATTCAGCGATTTGTTCAAACCGGAGCAGGGCGCGGCGTATGTGGTCGTCAATTTCATCGCGCTCTTGGAGCTTGCCAAAGAAGGTTTGGTCCGCATCGTCCAGCCGGACAGCTACGGCGAAATCGAAATCAGCCTGAAACAGGAAAATTTAGAACGCCCGGAAGCGGAAGAGGGCGTTTCAGACGACCCCGCCGCCGACATTGAAGGCGAAACGGCATGATGATTTCACGCTTGGCAAACCCATACCCATTTCCATCAACTGCCCTTTATATAGTGGATTAACTTTAAATCAGGACAAGGCGACGAAGCCGCAGACAGTACAGATAGTACGGAACCGATTCACTTGGTACTTCAGCACCTTAGAGAATCGTTCTCTTTGAGCCTAAGGCGAGGCAACACGCCGTACCGGTTTAAAGTTAATCCACTATAAACAAACAGGTACGAATTTATGAACAGTGTTTCCCTGCTAAACCGTAAAGCCTCGCTGTGGGCGGTCGGTTTGATGTTGTTCGCTTTGTTTTTCGGTGCGGGCAATCTGATTTTCCCTGCTTATCTCGGACAACAGGCGGGGGAAAGCTGGTTCTCTGCGATGACGGGTTTCCTGTTGACCGGTGCGGGTCTGCCGCTGTTGGGCGTGATTGCCATCGGCTATTCCGATTCGCGCGACGTGCAGGCGCTGGCATCCAGGGTTGCGCCCTGGTACGGCGTGGCGTTTGCCGTCGCACTGTATTTGTCCATCGGGCCGTTGTTTGCCATGCCGCGTACGGCGACGGTGTCGTTTGAGATTGCCGTTGCGCCGTTTTTAAGTGAAAGCCAGAAAACAGTCGGGCTGGCGGCGTTCAGCGTGGCGTTTTTCGGCGTGGCGTATTGGCTGTCGATGTCGCCGGGCAAACTGGTGGACCGCATCGGTAAAATCCTGACGCCCGTATTGCTTTTGACGATTGCCGTTTTGGTCGGCTATGCCGCGCTGAATCCGATGGGCGTTCCCGCCGCGGCGCAAGGCGATTTTGCCCTTCGTCCGTTCATAAAAGGCATTTTGGAAGGCTACGGCACAATGGACGCACTCGCTTCGCTGGTGTTCTCCATTATCGTCATTGACGCCGTGCGCGCGATGGGCGTGGACAACCGCTCCGAGCTGCTGCGGACGACCGCCGTTTCAGGCATCGTCGCCGCATCTTGTCTGGCTTTGGTGTACCTCTTCATCGGCTATATGGGCGCAACCAGCGTGTCAGGCTTGGGACTTCAGGAAAACGGCGCGGAAGTGTTGTCGAAAACCGCGAATTTCTACTTCGGCGTCCCCGGAAACATCCTCTTGGGCGTCATCGTCCTGCTCGCCTGCTTGAGTACCGCCGTCGGACTGATTACATCATGTTCCGAATATTTCAACCGCCTGTGTCCCGGCATTCCTTACAAAATGTTCGTCGTCATCAATACGGTCGTGTCTATGGCGTTGGCGAACAAAGGCCTGTCCTCCATCCTGACTTTCTCCATCCCGATACTGATGCTGCTGTACCCGCTGACCATCGTCATCATCCTACTGGTCTTCCTGCACAAACTGTTCGGCGGCAGCCGCATCGTCTATTTCTGCACCATGATGGCAACGCTGGCAATCGGTTTGCTCGATGCCTATAAAGCCGCATTCGGTTTCAGCGAAGAAGTCGCCGCCGATATCAACGGCGCACTGCCGCTTTACAACGTCGGACTGGGTTGGCTGCTGCCCGCAACCGTCGGCTTTATTTTAGGGTGCATCCTGAATGCCGCGATCAAGAAAAAACATAAGGCTTAAATCACAAAACAAAGGTCGTCTGAAATTTTTCAGACGACCTTTTCCATTCAATTCCGGATAAATCCAGAAATTTGGTGGATGCCCATTTTCGCAGGCTGCCTGACCTTTATGGTTGACAACCGCACTTCGGATGCGGGCCGGTTAACCGGAAACCACAAAATCCACCGTATGCGCTTCGCTGTAATCGGGGATTTCCAGTTTGTTGATCATACGGTGTATCACATCATTCGGCACGGAATGTTCGCGGTTACGGTTTTGCGACAGCAATTGCGTGTAAAGCACTTCCAAATAAATCAGGTGTACCCGCGCGCCGTAGTCGGCGAACATCGGCAGCCACTTGCTGCGCAGGTCGCGGTTGAGGTTGGTGGCGTTGAAGACAAATGACGTGCGGGCGCGCAGGTATTCTTTTGCCTGCTCTTTACCCAAACGCACGGCTTCGGCGGTGTGTTTCGGGTTGGCGGGGTCGAGTTTGCGCTCGCGGCGGATGTCGTCCAGCGACAGCATGGGCAGATGGGTGAGGTGTCGCCGGATATAGCTGTCTTTGCCGCTGCCTGCTATGGCGCACATGGCGTACACGTCAAAGGTTCTGTCGTCAAACGGCTGGTAATCGGGCATTTCGCTGCGGCCGTTAAGGTAAAGATAGCGGCCGTAATCGCTGGCGAAATTACGTGCTTTGCCCCAGCAACCGTTTTCTTCGCACAGCTCGCGGAACAAGTCGATGCGCAGCAGGATATCCTGTTGGTCGCGGCAGATGCGACCTAGAACGTCGGCTTTGGCAAGCATGGCGAGGTGAGCGGTATTGACCTGCAAAGAAGCGGCAATGACGGCGCGTTCCGGACTCGGTTTGTCGATTGCCCACAACGGCAGTCCGTGCAGGCGCACGAGTTTGGCTATCGCTTCGCGCACGGCAAACGGCGCGGCAAGTTCGGTATAAAGCAGGGTGCGGGCGGTGTATTCGCCTTTTTTGGCATGGTTCGGCGACACAATCCGCTCTTTGCCGTCTTGGATCTCACTTTTAGTGGTGCTGCGTTTTTCTACATCATGCAGCATAGCGGCGGCAAACAAGATATGTTGCTCCTGCTCGCTGAGTGCTTGGAATTCGGGCAGTTGCAGCAGGGCTTCGCACACCATTTTGGTATGGACGAATACATCGCCTTCAGCGTGCCATTCAGGATCCTGCGGCACGTTTTTCATGTCGGCAAACCAGCTGAAACGGTGTTCCAAGGCTTGCCAGTCGGGAAATTTGCCGGGTGTGTAATGGGGGAATGTCCACATGGTCGTCTTTCTTATTATTGGATGACTTGACTTCAGGCCGTCTGAAACTGCCAGCTTTGCCAATGGTATTTATCATAATCGATAAGGCGGGCGGGCTTCCAAGTTTTTGTCCAATGCACATCGGTTTTAACGTGTTTGGCGCGAACAAGTTTAAAGAGGTTGTCAAACTCGTTGGACTGTACGGGCAGGTTACCGTTGTTAGTGGCAAAATCAGCAGTATTGCGGATGACGAAGCCTTCACTGCATGCTTCGCCTGTTTTCGGGTCGTAGCCGCCGAGTTTGCCTGCGGTTTGCACGCTGTCTGTCCATGTTGCACCTAAATTGGCGAGCAGCCATTGCTCCAAAGCGGTGTCTTCGTCGGTGTATTTTTGGGTGAAGTCGGCAAGCGGATGCACGATGGGAAGTTCGGGGACTGTGGGGAAATCGAACAGCTGGGCATAGAATTTAACTTCTTCCCACGACAGCCAATGTCCGCCGCGACGGACGGCAAACAGGTAAAAATAGCTTTCCAACTGCGAATAGGCGATGGAGTGGATACCGTACATGTTTTCGCCGAAAAGTTCGAGGTCACCCAAGTCGTCTTTGATGTGCTGCCAGCGTTGCAGCAGCGGTTTGTCCCACGGATGTTGGGTGGGGGCGGCATGGCTGCGGGCATAAAGACCGTGGGCGGCGAAGCAGTTGTTTTGCCCGTCCAGCTTTTCGGTCAATACCAATTGCGGCAGAGTAGCGAAATGCGCGAGGTAGCCGCGAGGCATAAAGCGGTCGTCTGAAGTTGTGCCCAAGCTGATGGGTGCGTGCAGGCTGCGGGCGTATTTTTGTGGTTCGGTGTTCGCCATCATGATTTGTCCTTGAAATTTATTTTTTAAGTTTTTCGGATGGTTTCTGCGGCTGATTATATTTTTTCTACCGTATCGCTTTGTTTGGACACCAAAAGCTGGTCGACTTTCAGATTTTCGGTGTCGATGATTTCAAATTTATAGCCCGCGTAAACCAAAAAATCGGTGCGTTTCGGGATTTTGCGCAGGGAATACATCATAAAGCCGGCGATGGTTTCGTAGTTTTCCGAATGGGGAAATTCCTCAATGTCCAACGCGCGCATGACGTCGGCGAGCGGGGTCGCGCCGTCCACCAGCCAGGTATCTTCGGTGCGGCGGATGATTTGCGGCTCTTCTTCGGTATTGACCAACTCGCCCATGACGATGCTCATCACGTCTTTCAACGTCACCACGCCGACCACCAGCGCGTATTCGTTCACCACCACGGCAAAGTCTTCGCCGGAAGTTTTGAAGGTTTCCAAGACATCGTAAAGCGACAGCGTGTCGGGGATGAACAAGGCTTTGCGCAACACGCGCTTGTCGGTCAGGCGGACGTCTTTTTCTTTTAAAAACAAGGTCAATAGCGTGTGCGATTCGATGTAGCCGATGACGCGCTCCAAATCGCCGTCGCACACCAAGAATTTGTTGTGCGGTTTTTCCGACATGATTTCCAACACGGTATCGCTGCCGTCGTTTTTATCGAAATAGGCGATGTATTCGCGCGTGCTCATGGTGGAAGTCACCGTGCGCGCCTGCATGTCGAAGATATTTTCAATCAGGTAGTGTTCCTGCTCTTTCAATACGCCAGCCTGCGCGCCCGCATCGACGACGGCGTAAATGTCTTCCGAAGTCAGTTGCTCTTGGCGGACGGTGGAAATTTTGAAAAGTTTGAATATCGCGTTCGCCAGTCCGTCAAATGTCCAAACGAAAGGCTTTAGGATAAAAATCAAAAACATCATCGGCCGCACGATGCGCACCGCCACTGCTTCGGGATGGGTCATCGCTATGCGTTTGGGCATCAGGTCGGCAATCAGGATGAAGCTGCCCGTAACCAGCGCGAACGTCAGCAGCGACGCGGCCGTACTGCCCCAACTGCCCGCGTTTGCCAACAAACCGCCAAAATAAGGGCGCACCGCCGCTTCGCCGACGATACCGGCGAGAATGGCAACGGCGTTCAAACCGATTTGGACGACGGTGATGAAACTGCCCGGCTGCTGCTGCATGTTGAGTACATCCAGCGCGCGCGTGTCGCCGCCGTCTTTTGCCATCACTTGCAATTTGATTTTGCGCGCCGAGGCGAGCGCGAGTTCGGAACAGGAAACGAATGCGCTGATAACAATCAGCAGGACCAATAATAATAAGGCTTCGAGAATATTCATGAAAAACGGTGTGTGTGGTAAACAGAAGACATTTTAGCATTAAAGGTCGTCTGAAAAATTCAGACGACCTTTTTGCCAGTCATACTTACCAATCGCGCGGGGCAACCAGTTCTTCGATGTCCGCATCTTCAAAGCCGTAGCTTTGGGCGATGTATTCCATATCGGTGGCAATCGTGTCTCTAGCGACGGTCTCGATTTCGCTGTCGTTTTCATCAAACTCTTCAGCCAATTCGTTGAAGCGTTCGGTAGCTGCGTGGGTTAGTTCGTATAGGGCGTCGAGATTTTCGGGCTGTTCGGTTTCGATTTGGCGGCACAGTTCAACCAGGATGTTTTCTCCTTTTTGCACGAGTTTGTGCGGGAAATAATCGTCGTCGTACATATCCTGCAAAAAGGTGTGGTTTGCCAATTCGGTGTTGTTCAATGGATGACGGTTAGTCATGGATTCTCCTTTTCTATTTTTAGTTTAGAAGATAGATTTTGAAAAGGTCGTCTGAAAGCGCAGCTTCAACGAAGTTAAAACGGTTTTGAGATTTTCAGACGACCTCTGTGGATTGTGGGCGACAGATTAGCTTTTTCCTTCAAACATATGGCTTAACTTTTGGCGGTAAAGCGTTTGTTGACGCGCAGGCGTTCGCCGCGGCCGGCTTTTTTGATTTCCAGCCAGTCGGTGTAGATGGCGTGGATGAGGTGGTTTATGGTTTCAAAGCCGTATTGCTGCGGGTCGGTGCCTTGTGCGGCGAGTTGCTTCGATACGTCGCTCAAACGTGCCCAGCCTTGTTCGTCGGCGTGGGTATCGACTGCCTGCTGTACGGCAGGGATAACGCGGGTAACGGGCAGTTTGCTGCTTTTGGCGGCGGGTTCGGGTTTGACGGGTGTTGGTTGCGCGGTGTCTGCCGCAGGGCTTGGTGCGGTATTTTCGTTTTTGGTTGGGTTGGTTTTTTTGCTGCGCGTTTTGCGTTTTTGCGCGGCGTTGGGGTCGTCTGAAACGGTTTCTTCTGCCTGATGGGTTGCCACTGGGTTTTCAGACGACCTCTCTGTCGGCTTGTCGGCGGATTTGCGGCGGCGGACTTGGAGTTGGTTGTTGTCGGTGCGGTGTTCGAAGATGTCGAAGGATTTGATGAGGTCGGAGAGTTTGCCGTAGCCGTAAAGCCTTGAGTCGAAATCGGGATTGATTTTGCTGATGTAGCTGCCGATGGGGCCGAGGTTTGCCCAGCCGAGGTCGTCGGCGTTTTCGCGCACGGCGCGTTTGAGCAGGGACAGCGCGTCTGGGGCGGCGGCGGGGGTGTTTTTGCCGCTGTTCTTCTCTTTTTCTTGGCGTTGTTTTTCGGGACGGAAGATTTCGGTGTAGATGAATTTGTCGCAGGCTTTGCGGAAGGCTTCGGGCGTTTTCTTTTCGCCGAAACCGTAAACGGTCAGCCCGCTTTCGCGCAGGCGGCTTGCCAGGCGGGTGAAGTCGGAATCGCTGGATACGATGCAGAAGCCGTCGAAATTGCCGCTGTATAGCAAATCCATCGCGTCGATGACCAGCGCCATATCGGTGGCGTTTTTACCTTTGGTGTAGGCGAATTGTTGGACGGGGATGATGGCGTGGGGCAGGAGGGCGGCTTTCCATTTGGAAAGGCCGTGGCTCCAGTCGCCGTAGATGCGTTTGACGCTGGCGATGCCGTATTTTGCAACTTCTTCGAGCAGGCGGTCGATAATGTCGGCGGGGGCGTTGTCGGCGTCGATGAGGACGGCGAGTTTTTTGTTGGCCAATGTGGTCATGGGGACTCCGTGGTATTCATGTCAGTCGAGGTCGTCTGAAAACCGGTTTTCAGACGACCTCGATTTTTAAAGCATATCTTGTATGGCGGCGCGTTCTTCTTCCAGCTCCGCCAGTGTCGCGGCGATGCGTTGGCGGCTGAACTCATCCGACAAGTCCAAGCCTTGGACGATGCGGTAGCTGCCTGCGTCGCAAATGACGGGGAAACCGAAAATCAAACCTTCGGGGATGCCGTAAGAGCCGTCGGAGGGGACGCCCATCGTTATCCATTTGCCGCTGCTGCCGAGCAGCCAGTCGCGCAGGTGGTAGATGGCGGCATTCGCGGCGGAGGCGGCGGACGACGAACCGCGCGCGGCGATGATGGCGGCACCGCGTCCGGCGATTTTCGGCATGAAGACTTCGGTGTTCCAATCGGGTTCGGTAATCATGTCTTTGACGGACTCGCCGTTGCTGGTGGCGTAGCGGTAGTCGGCGTACATGGTCGGGCTGTGGTTGCCCCAGACGCACATTTGCTCGATGGAAGGAATCGGGCGGTTGATTTTCTCGGCGACTTGGCTGACGGCGCGGTGGTGGTCGAGACGCATCAGGGCGGTGAAGTTTTCCGGCGGGATGTCGGGCGCGGATTTCATGGCGATGTAGGCGTTGGTGTTGGCGGGGTTGCCGACGACGAGGACTTTGACGTCGCGATGGGCAACTTTGTTCAACGCCGCGCCTTGTACTTTGAAAATTTCGGCGTTGGCGTGCAGCAGGTCGGCGCGTTCCATGCCTTGCGTACGCGGGCGCGCACCGATTAAGAGGGCGATGTCGGCATCTTTGAAGGCGACTTCGGGGTCGTCTGTGGCGAAGATGTCGGCAAGAAGCGGGAAAGCGCAATCCTGCATTTCCATAATCACGCCGCGCAATGCCTGCTGCGCCTGTGGCAGGTCGAGCAATTGCAGGATAACGGGTTGGTCGCGTCCGAGCATAATGCCGCCGGCGATACGGAACAGGGTCGCATAGGCAATTTGCCCTGCTGCGCCGGTAACGGCGATGCGGACGGGAGGCTTGAGTGTCATGTTTTTCCTTTTGAAGTCGTTGTTTTACTTGGTTTGCGGATTATAACAGCATTGAGTATTAGAGAATGAAAAGGTCGTCTGAAACTGGGAATAGGTTTTCAGACGACCTTTTCGATTGCTGTCTGTCAATTTTCCGCATCGCGGCAGATTTCGATGGCTTCCTGAAGGCTGGAAACGCCGAAGATTTTTAGATTCGGAAACTCTTTTTCGTTGCGCGGCATATTGGCTTTGGGGACGATGGCGCGTTTGAAGCCGAGTTTTTCCGCTTCTTTGAGCCGCTCTTGTCCGCGTGCGACGGGGCGGACTTCGCCGCTGAGGCCGATTTCGCCGAAGGCAACCATTTTTTCGGGCAGCGGGCGGTTGCGGAAGCTGGAGAGCATGGCGAGGATGACGGCGAGGTCGGCGGCGGGTTCGCCGATTTTGACGCCGCCGACGGCGTTGAGGAACACGTCTTGGTCAAAACAGGCGATGCCGCCGTGGCGGTTGAGGACGGCGAGCAGCATGGCGAGGCGGTTTTGTTCGAGGCCGACGGTGAGGCGTTTGGGGGTGAAGCCGTGCGCATCATCAACCAATGCCTGAATTTCGACCAAAAGCGGGCGGCTGCCTTCCTGCGTGACCAAAACACACGAGCCGGGCGTGTCGTCGCGGTAGCTGGCGAGGAAGATGGCGGACGGGTTGGACACGCCTTTCAAACCGTTTTCTGTCATGGCGAATACGCCCAATTCGTTTGCCGCGCCGAAGCGGTTTTTGATGGCGCGGATCATGCGGTAGTTGGAATGTTGGTCGCCCTCGAAATACAGCACGGTATCGACCATGTGTTCCAGCACGCGCGGGCCAGCAATCGCGCCGTCTTTGGTAACGTGTCCGACCAGTATCATGGCGATGCCCATCTGTTTCGCCATACGCGTCAGTTGGGCGGCGCATTCGCGCACCTGCGACACGGAGCCGGGGGCGGAGGTGATTTGGTCGGAATACATGGTTTGGATGGAGTCGATGACGACGACTTCGGGCTGATGCTGTTTCAACGCCGCTTGAATGGCTTCCATGCGGATTTCGGCAAGCAGGTTTACGCCTTCGGTGGGCAGTTCCAAACGTTGCGCGCGCAGGGCGACCTGTTGGGCGGATTCTTCGCCGGAAACGTACAGCACTTTGCGGCTTTGCGCCATTTTGGCGATGGTCTGCAACAGCAGCGTGGATTTGCCGATGCCGGGGTCGCCGCCAAGCAGAATGACCGCGCCATCGACCAGGCCGCCGCCCAATACGCGGTCGAGTTCGCCCATGCCGGTCGGATTACGCGGCACTTCGGTGGCGGTCACGGCAGATAGGGATTGGACGGTCGATGTGTCCGCCGCCCAAGATTGGAAGCGGGCGTTTTTCGGTTCGGGCGCGGCCAGGCTTTCTTGAAGCGTGTTCCACTCGCCACAATGCGGGCATTTGCCTTGCCATTTCGGGGAAGTGCCGCCGCATTCGGTACATTGGTAGATGGTTTTGGGGGCTTTTGCCATGATGTTTTCCCTATGGGTTTTTGAAGTGTGAAAAGGTCGTCTGAAAACTGATAGCGTTTTCAGACGACCTTTTTTCAAGGATTCGGACTGGGCTTATTTGCTTTCGTCTTTACCGTCTTTCTTGTCTTTTTTCGGAGCCGGTTTTTTCGCCGCCAAACCTAAAGACTTCTGCCATTCGGCTGGATTTTTGACTAAATCCAAGGCTTTGCGGAGCTGGTCGTCTTTGGCAGGATTAGGAATACGACGGCTGGAGAGGTCTTCGTCTTTCTCTTTGTCCTTGCCTTTTTTGGACTTGGCGTTTTCGTCGGCTTTGGCGGCTTCGTTTGAATCAGGCGTGCTGATTTCGTTGCTGCTGTTGACGTCTTCGCCGCCGAGCGGGTTGCCGATGTGTCCGGCGAGGTCGGCTTCGCGGCTTTCAAAGGCGCGGTCTTTGTCTTTGACTTCGACGTCGGGGACGATGCCTTGCGCTTGAATCGAGCGGTCGTTCGGCGTGTAGTACAGCGCGGTGGTCAGTTTGACTGCGCTGCCGTTGGACAGCGGAATCAGGGTTTGAACCGAGCCTTTACCGAAACTTTGCGTACCGACGACGACGGCGCGTTTGTGGTCTTGCAGCGCGCCTGCGACGATTTCGGAAGCGGAAGCGGAGCCTGAGTTAATCAACACGGTCATCGGAATGGTTTTCAACTCGGCGGGCAGATCTGCCAGCGGGTCTCTGCCGCTCGTGCGGATGTAGTCTTCGGGACGGGCTTTCAATACCATGCCCTCTTTGCCGTCGCGTCCTTTGGTGCTGACGACTTTTGCGTCTGCGGGCAGGAAGGCGGCAGAGACACCGACCGCACCGTCAAGCAGACCGCCCGGGTCGTCGCGCAGGTCAAGGATGATGCCTTTGAGCGGTGCGCCTTTGTTTGCCTTAATCAGGGCTTTGGCGGCTTCGTTGATGCCCGCTACGGTGCGCTCTTGGAATTGGGATACACGGATGTAGCCGTAGTTCGGCTCAAGCAGGTGGTGGCGGACGCTTTTGACTTTGATGATGGCGCGGGTCAGGTTGACGACGATGGGCTTGTCCACGTTTTTGCGCGAAAGGGTCAGGGTGATTTTGGTGCCCGGTTTGCCGCGCATTTTTTTCACGGCTTCGCTGGTGGTCAGGCCGCGTGTGGAGACGTTGTCGATTTTGGCGATGAAGTCGCCGCTTTTCACGCCTGCACGCTCGGCGGGCGTATCTTCAATCGGGGCGATGACTTTGATAAAGCCGTCTTCCTGACCGATTTCCATACCCAAGCCGCCGAATTCGCCGCTGGTGGATTCTTTCATGTCGGCATAGCCTTTTTTATCCATATACTCGGAATGCGGATCGAGGTCGGATACCATGCCTTTCATCGCGCCTTCAAAGAGGTCGGCGTCGGATTTGTCTTGGTAATAATTGGCTTTGATTTGCCCGTAGACTTCCGCCATGTTGCGGATGGATTGTACGGGTAGGGTTTCGTTGTCTTTTTTGTCTTTTTCGGCGGCAAAGCTTTGAACGCTCAAGCTGAGGGCGACACCGCTGAATGCGCCGAGTGTGTAGAGTGCGACTTTTTTCAAAGTGGATGTTGACATTATGAATGGCTTTCTTTTTATATAGTGGATTAACTTTAAACCAGGACGGCGTTACCTCGCCTAACTTTAAACCAGTACGGCGTTGCCTCGCCTTGCCGTACTATCTGTACTGTATCTGCGGCTTCCGCCTTGTCCTGATTTAAATTTAATCCACTATATTATTTCATTTCAGACCGTAATGACTGTGAAACGGGGTGGGAAATATTGCTTCAGACGACCTGAATATACATTCGCAAGACTGTATGCGATTTACGCTTGGTAAACAACAGGGTTAGCGTAAAAAATATCTGCGCGGGTGTAAAAGCTTTTGAATATAGGGCCGTCGGGTCGGGTTGTTAAATTTCAGACGACCCCGTGATACGGCAAAAGGTCGTCTGAAAATGTCAAACCGGTTTGCAGGTCAGCTTATCCAGGAGAGCGGGTTCATTGCCTGCCCGTTGTAGCGGACTTCCAGATACAGGCCCTCCATGCCCGAAGGCAGGGTTCCGCTGATGCCCAGGCGGTTGCCTGCGGCTACGGCGTAGCCTTTGGCGACTTCGATTTCGCTTAAGCCTGAATAGATGCTGATATAGCCGTCGCCGTGATCGATGACGATGACTTTGCCGAAACCTTCCAATTCATCGGCGTAGGTAACCGTACCGCCGGCGATGCTGCTGACGATTGCCGGAGTCGTTTGGTAGAACACGCCTTTCCAAACTTCACCGTCGCCGCGGTCTTGTCCGAAGAGTCCGGCAAGCGTGCCGCTGACCGGTTTTTTCAGACGACCCTGCATGCGGCTGAAGCTGTTGGCATTGCTGATTCTGACGTAGGAAGGCGCGCGGATGTTCATGTCTTCTGCGGTCAGGTTGGACATGGCGGCGCGTTCGTCGGCGGATTTTTGCGCGGCGGCGGCGCGGTCTTTGCGCGCTTTTTCAGCGGCGGCAAGACGGGCTTCGGCGGCTTTTTTTCGCGCTTCGGCTTCCTGGCGGCGTTGCTCGGCTTTACGCTTTTCCAAGTCTTTCAACAGATTGTTCAGGCGTTGTTCGTTTTCTTTGTGGTTGATTTTTTTCTGCGCCTCTTTTGCCATCTGCGCGTTTTGGCGGCGGCTTTCAGCCTGTTCGGCAGTGTTGGTTACACCTTGGCGGCGCAGCGAGGACTGAATGTTGACCTGAAGTTTTTTCAGGTATGCCAGCTCGTTGTTGATTTTCTGCTCTTGCGCTGCCAGCTCTTTTTGCTGCTTCTCAAGGTCTTTGATGACTTGATCGTTGGCGGTGTTGATATAGCGGGTGTAACGCAGGAAGCGGGTTTTCTGACCCGGCTCGGCATTTTTCAGGAACAGGGCAACGGCGTTAGGCTGGCTGTTTTTATAGTTGCCTGAAACGAAACGGGAAATTTGCGCGCGCGTGTTGGAAACCTGAGTTTTCAGGTAGTTCAAATCAGCATTGAGTTTTTGAAACTTGTCCCATGCGTCGCGCTGTTGGCGGTTGATGGCGGATAAGTTGATACGGCTTTGCTGCAACTGTTTCAACGTGGTATTAACGTGAATGATGAAACCTTCGTTGCGGCTGCGCAGCGATTTTTTGCTTTCCAAATCATTGGCGGCGGCGGTTACTGCGGCTTTGAAGTCGTCTGAATCGGCGGCAGCGGTTTTCTTATCAGCTTTGTCCGTTTTTTTCTCGACGGTTTTTTTGTCCTGTTTTGCCGCTGCTTCGTCTTTTTTAGGCAACTCGGCGGCTTCTTTTTTTGCCTTTACATTATTTTTGGCTGCGGGTTTGTCTGCCGCTTTGTCTTTGCCTTTTACAGGCTCGGTTTTTGCGGGAACGGCTTTGCCTGCCTTCTCTTCCGCTTTGGCTTCACCTTTTTTGGTTTTATCGGTTTTATCTTGCTTTTTGGTTTCTTTGTCGTTTTTGCGTTCTTTGGTACGCTCGTTTTTCGCCGCTTCGGCAGTTTCCTTTTTGCTTTTGGCTACGGGCTTGTCATCTGCCTTGTCCTTAGCGTTTTTCGCGGCAGGTTTGGCTTTGTCTTTGGCAGCTTCTTTTTTAGCAGGTTCGGCGTCTTTTTTCTCCTTGACGCTTTTTTTGACAGGTGTAGCCTTTTCCTTGGGCGCATCTTTGGCGGCGAAAGAAGGCGAAGCGAAACCGATGAGCAGGGCGAGTAAAAGAGGTTTGTAACGCATGATTGGATTCTGGATCGTTAAAATAAAGGCAATAGGCGGAATTATATAGTCAGCGGGGTCGTCTGAAAATATTGTTTAGGCAATTAAAACGGCGGTCATGCTGTGTTGTTTGTCATATTGAATTCAGTATGGACAAGCTGCACGGCAAGGTTTGGCATCATAATATTTAATATGATGCTCCGTTTATTTTTGTTGTAAAACCGACGGCACGAATCGGGCGATGGTATCGCGCAGGACGATGAGTTTGCCGTGGAAGAAGTGGGATGAGCCGGCGATGGTGATGACGGGCAAACCTTGCGGTTCCGCCCATGTCCAAGCCTTGCTGATTTCAACGACTTCGTCTTCTGCGCCATGAATCATCAGGGTTTTGGTAATGTCAGGGACGGCTGAAGGCTCGGGACGGTCGGTGTAGTGGTGTACTGCCGCGCCGATGAGCAACAGCAAATCCGGTTCGCGCTCTTGGGCGGCGAAGGTGGCGACATAGCCGCCGAAGGAGAAACCTGCCAATGCGAACAGTTCGGCTTCGGGGTGTTGCGCGCGGGCATAGTCGATGACGGCGATGCAGTCTTGCGTTTCGCCGCGTCCGTAATCGTGTGTGCCTTCACTGTTGCCTACGCCGCGCAGGTTTGGCAGGTAGCAGTGGAAACCGAGTTGCGATAAGGCTTTGGCGGCGGTTTGGATGACTTTGTTGGTGTTCGTGCCACCTTGCAGCGGGTTGGGATGGTTGATGACTGCCACACCGCGTGCAGGTGTTTGCGCGGCAGGCAGGAAGATGGTTTCGAGCAGGCCGACAGGGCCGGATATTTGGATGATGTCAGGTTTCAACATGGGTTTTCCTTTATTTTGTGTGTGCTGTGAGGGCGGGGTTATTGCTTTATCAGGTGTTGCCGTCGCCCAATCTGTATTTGGGTTTTCAGACGACCTGCTCATCTCACAGATAAAAATGTTTGCCGTTGTTGGGGTTGCTTGCTTTCAAATCGTTCAACATCCGCTTGAAATCCAAGCCGTATTGTCCGCTTAGCTTTTTCGCGCGTTTTTTCAGCTTGTCCAGGTTTTGCTCTTTCGGGCTGCTTTGAAACGCCATGACCGCCATATTGCCGTGGCTTTCGGCGGGCAGTTCCAGCACGCGGCCTTCGAAGACGTTGAGCAGGCGTTCGATAAAGCGTTGGTAGCGTTTGTCACCGCTCCACCAGTTGGTGACGAACACACCGTCGGGCGAGAGGGCGTGGCGGCAGTCTTGGAAGAAGGGTTCTTCCACCAGCGCGTCGATGATTTGTTCGCCGTCGAAGCCGTCCACTAAAATCACGTCGGTATTGTGGCGGAACACTTTGATGTATTCCGCGCCGTCCGCTTCAACGATTTCAAAGTTTTCCCCTTCAAACGGCAGCTCGAACAGGCTGCGGGCGACGGCGATGACCTGAGGGTTGATGTCCACGGCGGTTTGCTTGGTGTCGGGCAGGTAGCTGTCTATCCAGCGCGCGAACGAGCCGCCGCCCAAGCCGATTTGGGTGATGTGTTTCGGCGTTTCTTCCGCAAACAGAAGCCAGCCCATCATCGCGCGGCTGTACGACAAAACCAGTTCGGCGGGATGGTCGAGGTTCATCGAGCTTTGGATGGTGTCGCTGCCCAAATGCAACGAGCGGATGTTGCCTTCTTCGGAAATGCCGACTTCGGGCAGGTCGGACTTGGCGGGGCGCAGGCGGCGGTAGGGGTGTCGTGGCATGATGTGGACGGATGGAGGGGAAAGGGGAGTATTTTATCAGAGTGTCGTCTGAAATGCTTTTTGTGCGGTTGTTTTTCAGACGACCTTTCGGCTATATGCCTGAGCGGCTTGGTTTATATATGGGGTAATCATTACGTCTGAAATAAATTTCTTTTTAAATCAGATATTTTTTATAAAAATTTACTTTGTGGGCGACAGGCTCTTGCCAAGCGGGGCAGTTAACGGCATAATTCGGCTTCTTTGCCGGTATAGCTCAGTTGGTAGAGCACCTGACTTGTAATCAGGGGGTCCCGAGTTCGACTCTTGGTGCCGGCACCAGTTTATCGCTGAAGGTGCCGCAAGGTATTTCAGTAAGCCGGTATAGCTCAGTTGGTAGAGCACCTGACTTGTAATCAGGGGGTCCCGAGTTCGACTCTTGGTGCCGGCACCAATCAAACAGCCCGATTGTGGAAGCAGTCGGGCTGTTTTGCGTTTGCCGTTCGGGTGGCAGGGCAGCGGGCATTTCACTATAATAGCCCGTTTTAATCTAAAAGGTCGTCTGAAAAAGGCGGAATACATTCTAATGATTACTGTGAACACACTGCAAAAGATGAAGGCAGAAGGCGAAAAAATCGCCATGCTGACCGCCTATGAATCCAGCTTTGCCGCGTTGATGGATAACGCCGGAGTCGATGTCTTGCTGGTGGGCGATTCCTTGGGCATGACCGTGCAGGGGCGCAAATCCACGCTGCCTGTCAGCCTGCGCGATATGTGTTACCACACTGAAAACGTCGCGCGCGGTACGGAAAACGCGATGATTGTCAGCGACTTGCCTTTTGGTGCGTATCAACAGAGTAAAGAACAGGCGTTTGCCGCCGCTGCCGAACTGATGGCGGCAGGCGCGCATATGGTCAAACTCGAAGGCGGCGTTTGGATGGCGGAAACCACCGAATTCCTGCAAATGCGCGGCATTCCCGTCTGCGCCCATATCGGCTTGACCCCGCAGTCCGTGTTTGCGTTTGGCGGATATAAAGTGCAGGGGCGGGGCGATAAGGCGGAAGCCTTGTTGGCAGATGCGAAAGCACACGACCAAGCGGGTGCCGCCATCGTACTGATGGAATGCGTGCCGGCGGAGTTGGCGAAAAAAGTAACCGAAACCGTCTCTTGCCCGACCATAGGCATCGGCGCAGGTGTGGATTGCGACGGGCAAGTTTTGGTCATGCACGATATGCTCGGCATTTTTCCGGGCAAAACCGCCAAATTCGTCAAAAATTTCATGCAGGGTAAAGATAGCATTCAGGCCGCCGTTGAAGCCTATGTCCATGAAGTCAAAGCCAAAACCTTCCCCGCTGCGGAACATTCGTTTGCTTGATACCCTCAACTGAAAAAGGTCGTCTGAAAAGGTTTTCATCGTGAAAACCGAATTTCAGACGACCTTTGTTTGTCCGTGTTCCCAGCGTATAATCGGCGCGTGATTTTCGGGCTGACAAAATACAGCGGCTGCGCGCCGCAATCCCGAAAAAGATAAAGGACATTTTCCACCATGCAAATCATTCATACCATTAAAGAATTACGCGAATGGCGCAAAAACGCAGGCAGCGTTGCCTTTGTACCGACTATGGGCAATCTGCACGAAGGCCATCTCGCCCTCGTTCGCGAAGCCAAAAAACGCGCCGACAACGTCGTCGTCAGCATATTCGTCAACCGCCTGCAATTCGGACAGGGCGAGGATTTCGACAAATACCCGCGCACCTTGCAGCAAGACGCCGACAAACTCGCCAACGAAGGCGTAGCCGTCGTGTTCGCACCTGACGAAAAAGAGCTGTATCCCCATGTCGAGCAACGTTTCAACGTCGAACCGCCCAACCTTCAAAACGAATTGTGCGGCAAATTCCGCCCCGGACATTTCCGCGGTGTCGCTACTGTCGTCAGCAAACTGTTCAACATCGTTCAACCCGATACCGCCTGCTTCGGCAAAAAAGACTATCAGCAGTTGGCGATTATCAAAGGCTTTGTCGAAGACCTGAATTTCAATATCGACATCATTCCCGTCGATACCGGCCGCGCTCCCGACGGACTTGCGCTTTCCAGCCGCAACCAATACCTCAGCGAAGCCGAACGCGCCGAAGCCCCGCGTCTGTACCGCGAATTGCAGCGCGTCGCCGCCGAACTCAAAAACGGCAATCTCGATTACGTCGGTCTGGAGACAGAAACCGTCCGCCGCCTGACCGAAGCGGGCTGGGTGGTCGATTACGTCGAAATCCGCCATGCTGAAAGCCTCGCCGTCGCACGCACCGGCGACAAAGCCCTCGTCGTTCTCGCCGCCGCCCGCTTGGGAACGACGCGTCTGATTGACAACGTGGAAGTCAGCTTGGCCTGATTGTTGGAATGGAAAAAGGTCGTCTGAAAACCGGTTTGGGTTTCAGACGACCTTTTTGTTTGGGAGCGTTTTACATCTGCACCAAGCCGTTGACTGTGATGCTGATTTCTTCTGAGCCGGGAGAGGGGGTTTGGATAGCGTTGTTTTCGTCGCTTGCCGAACGCTTGAACATGGCAGCTTCGGTATTCATCATTTTGGCGCGGGCGAAACCGTTGTCTATGGAACGGTTGCCGATGTGGCCTAAATTGAGTTTGACGATTTTGTAGTTGGAAAAACCGAGCGTTTTCGCTAAGTCTTGCGCGCGGTCTTTGAAGCGCAGGATGGCGGCTTTGCTGACTTGATCGACGGCGGCTTCGCGTTTTTCTTTGGATATGCTGAAGCCGATGCGGTTGAGTGTGGCAGTTTGCAGCGTTTCGTCAATCAGGCGGTTGATTGCGTCAAAGTCTTTGCTTTCGACTTTGAACACGGCTTCTTCTTCCCAGCCTATTTGGATGCGTTTGCCGTTGTTGTTGTATTCATAGCGTGGGCTGGCGCTGCGGTTGAGGATTTCGGTTTGGAGTTTGTTGTTTTGTACGGCTTTGTTGAAGTCGTTGAATTTTTTCTGAAACGCTTTGTTCGCCGTAGCGCGGTCTTTGCCTTCGGAAGCAATGCTGAAGTAGGCGGTCATGGTATCGCGGGTTATTTCGAGATTGGCGGATTCGGCAAATTCGACGATGTTGTAATGAAGGGTGTCGGTTTCGGCTGCGGCGGGCAGGGCGGTTGCGAGTATGAGGGCGGCAAGGATGGGGCGTAACATGGTTTTTCCTTTTGGTATCGGGTGTGGAAACAAATGGTATTGGATAATTTGTATCAGGTCGTCTGAAAGTGCAGCTTCAATGAAGTTGAAAAAGGTTCTGACTTTGCTGCAACAGGTTTCAGACGACCTTTGACGGTGTCAGCCGAAAAAGCCCATTTTGACTTGGATGAGTTTTTCAAGTTCGGGCAGGACGCGGCGGCGGGAGACGAAGAAGATGATGTGGTCGCCGTCTTGGACAATGGTGTCGGTGTGGTGCCCCATGATGACTTCGCCCGTTTCGGCACGAACGATGGCGGCGATGTAGCAGTCGCCCGGCCATTTGATGCCGCTGATGCGCCTGCCGACGATGGCGGAAGTGTTTTTGTCGCCGTGGACGACGACTTCGATGGCTTCGGCGGTGCCGCGTCTGAGGGGGTGGACGGCAACGATGTCGCCTCGGCGGATGTGTGCGAGGATGGAGCCGATGGTGATGAGGTGCGGTGACACGACGATGTCGATTTTGTTGCCTTCGAGCAAATCGACGTAGCTGGATCGGTTGACGATGGTGACAACGCGTTTTGCACCAAGGTTTTTCGCCAACAGGCTGGACATGATGTTGTTTTCGTCGTCGTTGGTCAGGGCGCAGAATACGTCGATTTCGTCGATGTATTCTTCGTCCAGCAGGGTTTCGTCGGTGGCGTTGCCTTGCAGGACGAGGGTGTTGTCGAGGTTTTCGGCGAGCCACTCGGCGCGGCGGGGGTTGTATTCGACAATTTTAATGTCGTATTTGGATTCGAGCTGCTTGGCGAGGCGGTAGCCGATGTTGCCGCCGCCGGCAATCATGATGCGGCGTGTGCGCGCCTCTTTGGGACGCAGTTCGCGCATGATGATGTTGACGCTGCTGATGTCGGCGGCAAAAAGTACCTCGTCGCCTTCGATAATGACGGTTTGCGGCGTGGGGACGATGAGGCGGTTGTTGCGGTATATGGCGCAGATTTGGCAGTCCACGCCTTCGGGGAGGTGTTGGTTGATGTCGGCAATTTCACGGTTGACGAGCAGCCCGCCTTTACGCGCCTGTACGATGACCATGCGGACTTTGTCGTCGGCAAACCGCAATACCTGCAACGCACTGGTGTAGCTGAGCAGCCCGACGAGCTGTTCGGTAACGAGTTGTTCGGGACTGATGGTTTCGGTAATGTCGAAGACGGTAAGGCTGCCGTTTTCCGTATCGTCGTTTTCAGGGTAGGGGTATTCCAGATATTCGCTGGAACGCACGCGGGCAATGCGGCTGGGGATATTAAAGAGATCGGCGGCGATTTTGCAGGCGACGATGTTGGTTTCGTCGCTGCGGGTCAGGGCGAGCAGAAGGTCGGAATCCGCCGCGCCCGCCTGTTCGAGGATAAACGGGGATGCGCCGTTGCCGAGTATGGTTTGGACGTCGAGGCGGCTGCCGATGTGTTGCAGGGCTTTTTCGTCGATGTCGATAACGGTAACGTCGTTGCTGGAAACGGAGGCGAGGTTTTGCGCGACGGTCGAGCCGACCTGTCCGCTGCCGAGGATGAGGATTTTCACGGTTTGGGCGGGGGGTTGGGTAAGGATGATGGGATTGTATAATATAGTGGATTAAATTTAAATCAGGACAAGGCGACGAAGCCGCAGACAGTACAGATAGTACGGAACCGATTCACTTGGTACTTCAGCACCTTAGAGAATCGTTCTCTTTGAGCTAAGGCGAGGCAACGTTGTACTGGTTTAACAGTGAATCCACTATAAAACAAAATAAAAAGGCTACAATGCCATCCTTGCCGCATTTCGGCTGCTTGGAATATATGGGGTCGTCTGAAAAATCGCCGCACCGGTTTTCAGACGACCTTTTAGCCCAAATCCTTCATTGCCGAAACCTCACAACTCCTTAAAAATCAGCTATAATTGCCGACTATTTTGATTACGGTATCCCTATTTGAAATGGCACAAAAAATCCAATCCGTCAAAGGCATGAACGACCTTTTGCCCGTCGAACAAAAAGATTTCAAGCTGACCGCTGCGTTTTGGCAGGCATTTGAAGATGTGGTCGGCCGCTGGACGCGTGCTTATGGTTATCAGCAAATCCGTACGCCGATTGTCGAGCAGACGGGTTTGTTTGTCCGCTCCATCGGCGAAGAAACCGATGTGGTCGGTAAGGAAATGTACACTTTTTCCGATTCCAACGATTCTTTGAGCCTGAGTCTGCGGCCGGAGGGTACGGCATCCTGCCTGCGTGCGGTGGTCGAACACAATCTGTTGTACAACAGCCCGCAAAAGCTGTGGTACATGGGGCCGATGTTCCGCCGCGAGCGTCCGCAAAAAGGACGCTACCGCCAGTTTCATCAGGTCGGTATCGAGGCGTTGGGTTTTGAAGGTCCGGACATCGACGCCGAAATCATCGCGATGTCGGCGGATTTGTGGGACAAGCTGGGTATCCGCGATTACCTGACTTTGGAAATCAACAGCTTGGGTAACCGCGAAGAGCGTGCGGCGCACCGTGCGGCTTTGGTCGAATATCTGACCCGTTATGAAGACAAATTGGACGAAGACAGCAAACGTCGTCTGAAAACCAATCCGTTGCGCGTTTTGGATTCCAAAAATCCCGATTTGCAGGAAATCTGCAATGCCGCGCCGCATCTGACCGATTATCTGGGCGAGGAATCGCGCAATCATTACAGCCGTTTCAAAGCCATGTTGGAAGGCTTGGGCATTCAATACGTCGAAAACCCGCGACTGGTGCGAGGCTTGGATTATTACAACCAAACCGTTTTTGAATGGACGACTGACAAACTCGGCGCGCAGGCGACGGTGTGTGGCGGCGGCCGTTACGACGGTTTGATTGAAGAACTTGGCGGTACGCCTGCGCCGTCCATCGGTTTTGCAATGGGTATCGAGCGTTTGCTGCTGCTGGTTAGCGAATACGGTTCGCTGGAAGTCAATGCCGCGCCTGACGTGTACGCCATGCATCAGGGCGAGGGTGCGGATTTGCAAGTGATGAAATACGCGCAAGCCTTACGCGCACAAGGTTTCAACGTGATGCAGCATTCCGGCTATCAAAGCCTGAAATCACAAATGAAAAAAGCCGACAACAGCAGCGCGCGCTTTGCTCTGATTGTTGCGCAAGACGAATTGGCGAACGGTACGGTTACGCTTAAAGACATGAACGGCGCACACGGTCAGCAAACCGTCGCCGCCGACGATTTAATCCACACTTTACAACAATGGAAGAACGCATAAATGGCAGCCCATCTCGAAGAACAACAAGAATTAGACAATTTTAAATACTTTTGGAAAAGTACCGGCCGATGGCTGTTTGCCCTGCTGATTGCGGCGGCGTTGGGCTATTTGGGCTATACCATGTATAAGAGCCATAAAGCCTCGCAAAGTCAGGAAGCTGCCGAAGTATTGGCGAAAATCGTCGATAAAATGCAGGCAAAAGCCTCGCAAGCCGAAGTGAATGCCGATTTGACCAACCTCCAGCAAAATTATCCGGACTCCATTGCCGCCGCGCAAGCGACGCTGATGGCGGCTGCGACCGAGTATGATGCCCGCCGTTACGACGTGGCGGAAGGTCATCTGAACTGGGTGTTGAAAAACCAAAAAGCCCCGCTGATTCAAGCATTGGCGGCGCAGCGTTTGGGCATCGTCCTGTTGCAGCAGAAAAAATACGATGCCGCGATTGCAGCCTTGAATACGAAAGTTGAAGCAGATTTCGAGCCGCTGCTTTTGGAAGCGAAAGGCGATGTTTATGCCGCGCAAAACAAAACCAAAGAAGCCGCGCAAAGTTATCAGCAGGCTTTGGAAAAGCTGCCTAAAGACGCCATCGAACGCGAATTGCTGCAAATGAAGCTGGATTCGCAAAAATAAGGTCGTCTGAAAAATTGAAAGACGTATGCGGCTTGTCGGAATCTTTCCGGCAAGCCTTGTCTGTTTTAATTGTGTTCCATTTTATATAGTAGATTAAAATAAAAATGAGACAAGGCGGCAACGCACGCTGTGTACAGATAATATAGTGGATTAACTCTAAATCAGGACAAGGCGACGAAGCCGCAGACAGTACAGATAGTACGGAACCGATTCACTTGGTACTTCAGCACCTTAGAGAATCGTTCTCTTTGAGCTAAGGCGAGGCAACGCCGTACTGGTTTAAAGTTAATCCACAGTACATAAGGGCGTTGGCAACGCCGTATCATTGCAATTTCCATCCACTATATTTTCAGATGACCTTTTGTTTGAAGACGTATCATGCAGAGACAAGATTCGCCGAACAGGTCGTCTGAAAAGGCAGATTATTTGGCTTTGCGTTTGAGTAGAATATACATAGGTACGATATAAAAGAGCGTGCTGATAATTAATGAGACTATGATTTTGAGTGGTTGGTCTGTTTGATAAACGCCGAACAATAAGCCAATCCCGAAATTCACAGGGAGAAAAATGAATAGTGATGTTAAGATGATCTTTTTCATTGTGTAAAATCCATTAATTATGACCGGATGAAACTTGCCATACCGTATTTGAAGTTGATGGACGCAGACAAGTTCACCAAGTCGAAGATGGCTGTACAGGATGGATATTCCAGCTCAAGCCATTGTTGCTGTTGAATCTATTTTTCAGACGACCCCTTATCCTTTTTAACCTACCGTGTTTTGAAAACACCTGCTCGTGTTGCTGGTTCGCTTCCGAACCGACACTTGACACAGAAAGACCCCATCATGAAACCCACCATCGCCCTTGTCGGCCGCCCGAACGTCGGCAAATCCACCTTGTTCAACCGCCTGACGCGCACCAAAGACGCGCTTGTGCATGACCTGCCCGGCTTGACCCGCGACCGCCATTACGGACACGGCAAAATCGGCAGCAAACCTTATCTCGTCATCGATACCGGCGGTTTTGAGCCGGTTGTGGACAGCGGCATTTTGCACGAAATGGCGAAGCAGACTTTGCAGGCTGTTGATGAAGCCGACGCCGTCGTGTTCTTGGTGGACGGCCGCACAGGTCTGACCCCGCAAGACAAAATCATCGCCGACCGTCTGCGCCAAAGCCCGCGCCCCGTTTATCTGGCGGTAAACAAAGGCGAGGGCGGCAACAGAGCCGTGCTTGCCGCCGAGTTTTACGAGCTGGCATTGGGCGAACCGCACGTTATTTCCGGCGCACACGGCGACGGTGTGTATTACCTGATTGAAGAAATTTTAGAAAAATTCCCTGACCCTGAAGCCGAAGAAGCCGACGTTAAACATCCCGTTTTTGCCGTTATCGGTCGTCCGAACGTCGGCAAATCCACGCTGGTTAACGCCATTCTCGGTGAAGAGCGCGTGATTGCCTTCGATATGGCAGGCACGACGCGCGACAGCATCCACATTGATTTTGAACGCGAAGGCAAACCGTTTACCATCATCGATACCGCAGGCGTGCGCCGTCGCGGCAAAGTCGATGAGGCTGTGGAAAAGTTCTCCGTTATCAAAGCGATGCAGGCGGTTGAGGCGGCAAACGTTGCCGTTTTGGTATTGGACGCGCAGCAGGACATCGCCGACCAAGATGCCACGATTGCCGGTTTCGCCTTGGAAGCAGGGCGCGCGCTGGTGGTTGCCGTCAATAAATGGGACGGTATCAGCGAAGAGCGGCGCGAGCAGATTAAACGCGACATTTCCCGCAAACTGTATTTCCTCGATTTTGCCAAGTTCCACTTCATTTCCGCATTGAAAGAACGCGGTATCGACGGATTGTTCGACAGCATTCAGGCCGCCTACAACGCCGCCATGATTAAGATGCCGACGCCGAAAATCACCCGTGTCCTGCAAAGCGCCATCGAACGCCAACAGCCGCCGCGCGCAGGTTTGGTGCGCCCGAAAATGCGTTATGCCCACCAAGGCGGCATGAACCCGCCCGTGATTGTGGTACACGGCAATTCGCTGCACGCGATTTCCGACAGCTATACGCGCTACCTGACCCAGACGTTCCGCAAAGCCTTCAACCTGCAAGGCACGCCGCTGCGGATTCAATACAATGTTTCGGAAAACCCGTATGAAAATGCGGAAGACAAACCGAAGAAAAAACCGCTGCGCCGCGTCAGCCTGAGCAACCGCATCGAGAAACGCGAGGGCCGCAAGGAAGAGAAAAACCGTTTTAAAAAGAAAACCAAAGTCAGCGTGAAAAAACAGCACAGCAAATAAATCTGACGGAACAAGGGGTACACCGCGAGGCTTGCCCCTTTTAGATTGCTGTCGGGACGAATAGGGCGGTTGGAGGTGAATCCTTTTTGGAGTTGGTTGGCTAAGATTTTGTAATAAAAAGATTTTGTTTGATGGCAAGGTCGTCTGAAAATCCAAATTCTCCGCCGTATGTCTGATTGCAAAAATTGTTTGTATTGAAATGAATTTTTAATACATTGGGGTAGAAAATCGTTGAGAAGCCCGTTGTTTGATAGATGTTTGCATATTCTTACGGAAAAATAGTTGGTAATTTTTCTCGTTCGGGTCTACAATCCGACTCATGTTCGTTTTCAAAACGATTTCAAAATCATAATAATGGAGCTTAGAATATGACAGCTAAAGGACAAATGTTACAAGATCCTTTTTTGAATGCGTTGCGTAAAGAGCACGTTCCGGTTTCGATTTATCTGGTCAACGGTATCAAACTGCAAGGCCAAGTCGAGTCGTTTGACCAATACGTCGTTCTGCTGCGTAATACTTCCGTTACCCAAATGGTTTATAAACACGCCATCTCAACAATTGTTCCTGCCCGTGCCGTAAGCCTGCAACACGAGAACAAACCCCAAGCCGCCGCGGCTGCCCCGGTTCAAGTTGAGACCGTGCAACAACCTGCCGAATAATGTATGTAACGCATTAATCGATTCTGATACCTTACCGCTTGGCCGGTAAGGTATTTTTATTTTCAGACGACCTTTAATTTTATGCAGCTCGAAAACATCCTCCCTTTTGCACACTCGCTTCTCAAACAAGCCTTAAAACCCGATGCCCGCGCTTTGGACGGTACGGCGGGAAACGGCAACGATACGCTGATGCTGGCGCGTTCGGTCGGCAGCGGTGGGAAAGTGTGGGCGTTTGACGTTCAAGAGCAGGCATTGGCAAACACCCGAATGCGCTTGGAAGAAGCGGGCATGGCGGATAGGGTGGAATTGATATTGGACGGACATGAAAATCTAGCCACCCACATCCGCGAACCGTTGGACGCGGCGGTATTCAATTTCGGCTGGCTGCCCGGCGGCGATAAAAGCTGTACGACAGAAGCGGCAACCAGTATCCGTGCGTTGGCATCCGCCTTGTCGCTGCTGAAAACGGGCGGGCTGGCGGTTGCCGTCCTGTATCCCGGGCATGAGGCGGGGCTGCATGAAGCGCAGGCAATCGAAGATTGGGCGCGGCAGCTGCTGCAGGATGAATTTGCCGTTTTGCGTTATGGTTTTATCAACCGCCGCAACCGCCCGCCGTATTTGTTGGCGTTTGAAAAGTTACGTCAAGAATGAATGTTTGGGGTAGAATAGGCGCTTCTTTCAAAAACAATAACGTGCGACCGCTATGCAATATCTGTTTGTAAAATACAGCCATCAGATTTTCGTCACCATCACCATTTTGGTGTTCAATATCCGCTTCTTCCTGCTTTGGCGGCATCCCGACAAACCTTTGGCGGGCATCTGGAAAGCCCTTCCCCACCTGAACGACACCATGCTGCTCTTTACCGGCTTGTGGCTGATGAAGATTACCCATTTTTCGCCTTTCAATGCGCCTTGGCTCGGCAGCAAAATCCTGCTGCTGCTGGTTTACATCGGCTTGGGCATGGTCATGATGCGCGCCCGTCCGCGTTCGCCGAAGTTTTATACCGTTTATGTTTTGGCAATGGCTTGCGTCGGTTGCATCGTCTATCTTGCCAAAACCAAAACGCTGCCGTTTTAAAAAGGTCGTCTGAAAATGCCGCAAACCCATTTTGCCGTCATCGCCTTGGGCAGCAACCTTGCCGAACCTGCCCGCCAAGTCCGCGCTGCCTTGTCTGCGTTAGAGGCGCATCCGCAGATTCAAATCGAAAAAACTTCCTCGCTGTATGTAACCGCGCCGGTCGGCTACGACAATCAGCCTGATTTCGTCAACGCCGTCTGTTCCGTCCGCACTTCATTGGACGGCGTTTCGCTGCTTGCCGTGTTGAACCGTATCGAGGCGGATTTCGGGCGGGAACGCACGTTCCGAAACGCCCCGCGCACATTGGATCTGGACATCATCGATTTTGACGGCATTTCCAGCAACGACCCGCATCTGACCCTGCCGCATCCGCGCGCGCACGAACGCAGCTTTGTGATGAAGCCGCTGGCTGAAATCCTGCCCGATTTTGTTTTGAGCGGACACGGACGGGCGGCGGATTTGGCGGCTGCTTTGGGCGAGGAAGGGATACGCCTGTTAGAAGCCGTTTGAAGCAAGACGGTGAAATAAAAACATCTGTTTGCTTCAATCGCGTGTCAAAGTTTATATTTGAAGCAACTAGGTTCAAGAGGTCGTCTGAAAAGGGAAATGGCTTGGCAGTTTCCTTTTTCAGACGACCTTTCAAGAAGGACGGCGGCAGGTTTGGGCAAACTCCGTCGGTCTGATAAAATGCCACCTTTCCAAAATATCAAAACAAAATCATCCATCAAACCATGAACTACCGTTATATTGTCGTCGAAGGCTCCATCGGCAGCGGGAAAAACGCCTTGAGCCGCCGCCTTGCAGAACATTTCAGCGCGCTGTCGCTGGCGGAAAACCCCGAACACAACCCCTTCCTCATGAAGTTTTACGCCAACGCCTCCCATCACGGCTTGGCAACCGAGCTTTTTTTCCTGATGCGCCGCGCCGAAAGCGTGGACATCATCAAAAACGAATACGCACAAGGCGGCATGGTGGTCGCCGATTTCCTGTTGGAAAAAGACCGGATTTTCACGCCGGTCGTGTTGAATGAAGACGAGCAGCAGCTCTTTGCCGATTTGAAACAAAAAATCCTGCCGCAGTATCCCGCGCCCGATTTGGTGATCTACCTGCAAACCGCTGTGGACGGCAACCGCAAACGCCTGCAAAAACGCGGCGACGGCATCATCAATCTTTTCCCCGAAGGCTATTTGGGGCGGATACACGAGGGATACAGCCAGTTTTTCCACCTTTATCAAAATTCCCCGCTGCTGACCGTCAATGCCGACGAGTTGGACTTGCAAGGCAATGACGAACATTTCCAACTGTTGCTCAATGCGCTGAACGATTTGCAGGGAACGCGCAATTATCTGAATTTGAGCGAAGGCTGACGCAGTTTGTAAGATTGTGGTGAAACGCCGAAGCGGCTATGTTGGGGATTCATTTTATTCCTTGCCCGCTTCTACGTTTCCGTCTTAGGTCGTCTGAAAGGAGACATCATGACCCAATACCGATTCACTTTGCCCTCAAGCAGCGGCAACGACTTTGATTCTGCCGAACATCTGCCGCTGATTGTCTATTTCTACCCCAAAGACAGCACGCCCGGCTGCACCACCGAAGGCTTGGATTTCAACGCCCGTTTGCCGCAATTCAAAGAACTCGGCTATACCGTCGTCGGCATCTCGCGCGACGGCGTGAAATCGCATCAGAATTTCTGCGCCAAACAAGGTTTCAATTTTGAATTGTTGAGCGACAAAGATGAAACCGTGTGTAAAATGTTTGACGTGATCAAGTTGAAAAAGCTCTACGGCAAAGAGTCTTTGGGTATTGAACGCAGCACATTCGTATTGGACGCAAACGGCGAAATCATCCACGAATGGCGCAAAGTCAAAGTCGCCGGACACGCGCAGGAAGTATTGGAAACACTGTCCCGATAAACCGTAATGCAGCAAAAGGTCGTCTGAAAACGAACATGGCAGGCTCTGCCCAGCAGGTTTCTATTTTCAGACGACCTTTTATAATAGATGTCAGTCAGGGCAGGGTTGGCTTGTCCTGATTCATATTAAATCCACGATACACACCATCTTCGGACTGCCCGTAAAACCCCATGACCGACGAACTCATAGACAAACTGCTCGAATCGCTGTGGCTGCAAGACCGTCTCAGCCATAACACCTTGCAAGGCTACCGCCGTGATCTGGAAAAAATCGCCGTGCGTTTGGAAGCGGGCGGGCATACTTGGTTGGATGCCGAAGCCGCCGATTTGGCAGATGCCGTCTATGCGGCGGACGAAAAACATAGCTCGCAGGCGCGCGCCCTGTCTGCCTGCAAACGCCTATACGCCTGGATGGAAGAAACCGAGCGTCGGACGGACAACCCGACCCGTTTCCTCAAAGCCCCGAAACAGACGCAAAAGCTGCCCACCCTGATTACCGAAGCGCAAATCGAAAACCTGCTCGCCGCGCCCGATACCGACACGCCGCACGGCTTGCGCGACAAAGCCCTGCTTGAAGTCATGTACGCCACAGGTTTGCGCGTAACCGAAGCCGTCAAGCTCCAACTGGGCGACCTCGACCTCAACCGCGGCTGCATCCGCACCATAGGCAAAGGCGATAAACTGCGCATCGTGCCTATGGGCGAAGAAGCCGTTTACTGGGTCGAACGCTATTGCGCCGAATCGCGCCCGCTACTGCTCAAAAACAAAATCTGCGACGAAGTCTTCGTCAGCCAAAAACGCAGCGGCATCTCCCGCCAACTCGCATGGATGATTGTCAAAAATTATGCAGACGCCGCCGGCATTACCTCACTCAGCCCGCACGGCCTGCGCCACGCTTTCGCCACCCATCTCGTCAACCATGGCGTCGATTTGCGCGCCGTACAGCTCATGCTCGGACACGCCAACATCAACACCACCCAAATCTACACCCACGTCGCCAACATCCGACTGAAAAACATCGTCGACGAACACCATTCGCGGAATTAAACGATTCCATTGAAAAAGGTCGTCTGAAAACAGAAATCTCGTTTTCAGACGACCTTTTGCCTTTATCCGTCAAACCGCGGCTGCTTCAGGTTTGGCTTTGTTTTTCTTGAATTTCAACACGGCTTCTTCTTTCGCCGCATCCCAGTCTATCCGCACGAAGCCGCCGTCGGCGAGTTTGCCGAACAGGAGTTCGTCGGCGAGCGGTTTGCGGATTTTTTCCTGAATCAGGCGGTGCATCGGGCGCGCGCCCATTTGCGGGTCGAAACCTTTTTCCGCCAGATATTTGCGCAATGCCGGCGTGAATTCGGCTTCGACTTTTTTGTCGAGGAGCTGGTGTTCGAGCTGGAGCAGGAATTTGTCCACGACTTTGGCGATGACGGGTTCGGACAAGGGCGCAAATGGGATAATCGCGTCCAAGCGGTTGCGGAACTCGGGCGTGAAGAGTTTATTGATCGCCTGCATTTCGTCGCCGCGTTCGCGCTTGGCGGTAAAGCCGAGGCTGGGGCGGCTGAGGCTTTCCGCGCCTGCGTTGGTGGTCATGATCAGGATGACGTTGCGGAAATCCGCGCTCTTGCCGTTGTTGTCGGTCAGTTTGCCTGCATCCATAACTTGCAGGAGGACGTTGAAAATGTCGGGGTGGGCTTTTTCGATTTCGTCCAAGAGCAATACGCAGTGCGGATGTTTGTTGGCGGCTTCGGTCAAAAGGCCGCCTTGGTCGAAGCCGACGTAGCCCGGCGGCGCACCGATAAGGCGCGATACGGCGTGGGGCTCCATGTATTCGGACATGTCGAAGCGTTGCAGCGGTACGCCCATCGAGTAGGCAAGCTGTTTGGCGACTTCGGTTTTGCCGACGCCGGTCGGGCCGGAGAAGAGGAAGCTGCCTATGGGTTTGTCGGGCAGGGCGAGACCGGAACGCGACATTTTGACGGCGGCAACCAGCGCGTCGATGGCGTTTTCCTGACCGTAAACCATGTTTTTCAAATCACGGCCGAGGAATTGCAGCACTTGTTTGTCGTCGTGCGACACGGTTTTTTCGGGAATCCGCGCGACTTTGGCGATGACGGTTTCGATTTGCGCTTTGCCGATGACTTTTTTCTGTTTGGATTTGGGCAAAATCCGTTGCGCCGCGCCTGCTTCATCCATCACGTCGATGGCTTTGTCGGGCAGGAAACGCTCGTTGATGTAGCGGGCGGAGAGTTCGGCGGCGGCTTCGAGTGCGCCTTGCGTGTAGCGCACTTGGTGGAAGCCTTCGAACATTGGTTTCAAGCCGCGCAGGATTTGCACGGTTTCGGCGACGGTGGGTTCGACCACGTCGATTTTTTGGAAGCGGCGGCTTAAGGCGTGGTCTTTATCGAAAATGGTACGGTATTCGTCGTAGGTGGTCGCGCCGATGCAGCGCAGCGAGCCTTTCGCCAGCGCGGGTTTGAGCAGGTTGGACGCGTCCATCGTGCCGCCGCTGGTGCTGCCCGCGCCGATGATGGTGTGGATTTCGTCGATAAACAAAATGGCGTGTGGGATTTTTTCGAGCTGTTTCAAGACGGATTTGACCCGCGCTTCAAAGTCGCCGCGGTATTTCGTACCCGCCAAAAGCGAACCCATATCCAGCGCGTACACTTCGGCATCTTTGAGCGCGTCGGGAATGTCGCCGTTGACGATTTGATGCGCCAAGCCTTCTGCCAGCGCGGTTTTGCCCACGCCTGCTTCGCCGACCAAAAGCGGATTGTTTTTGCGGCGGCGGCACAGGATTTGTACCAGCCGTTCCATTTCGTGTTTTCTGCCGATTAAGGGGTCGATGCGGCCGGCTTTGACTTCGGCGTTGAGGTTGACGGTGTAGTCTGACAACGAGCCGCTTTTCGATTCGACGGGGTCGTCTGAATCATTGTCGGGGTCGTCTGAAAAGCCTTTGTGTTCGTCGTCTTCGGTTGCGCCGTGGGCAATGCAGCGCAAAACTTCAAAACGCGTAACCGATTGCAGTTTGAGGAAATAGACGGCATGGCTGTCAGTTTCGCTCATCAGCGCCACCAAAACGTCCAAAGGCTCGACCAAGCCTTTGCCTGCGGATTGGGTATGCACCATCGCCCGCTGGATGACGCGTTGGAAGCCGAGCGTGGGCTGGGTTTCGACCGTGTCCAAAAGGTGGTCGGGAATCTGCGGGGTATTTTCGGCAACGCTGGCGGCGAGCTGTTCGGACAACACTTTCAAATCCGCGCCGCAGAGCTTGAGGACGTTGGGGACGGAGGCGTCTTCTTCGATTAACACCAAAAGCAGATGCTCGAGGCTGATAAATTCATAATGAGCCTTACGCGCCTCGCGGTAAAGCTGCTGCAAAATCTGTTCCAATTCGGGTGAAAGCATATTAAATCTCCTCGACAATACATTGCAGCGGATGCCCTTCGGCTTTTGCCCGCTGCATGACCTGCTGCTGCTTGGTTTGGGCGATGTCCCGTGTGTAAGTGCCGCACAAGCCTTTGCCTTCGTGATGAACCAAGAGCATTACCGCCACCGCCTGCTCCTGTCCGAGCATGAAGATTTCGGTCAGGATTTCGACGACAAATTCCATCGTGGTGTAATCGTCGTTCAGCAAAAATACGCCGTAACGTTTCGGCGGGGCGGTTTTTTGGTCGCTTAAAAGTGTATCGGATTCGTGATGTGTGTTTGGGTTGTTCATAATTTTTTGGCTTTGTGGAAGAGGGTTTGTTTTCAGACGACCTTGTGAAAGGTTTGATATCAAATGAATCTATAAATATAGTGATTATAAGGTTTATTTCGATTTCTGTTGTATTTTGGTCGGTTTCCGCCATTTTCGCACTTTTTCCCTTGTATGGCTTGACGTTTTGGCTTAACAAATGTAAAAAGACGGTTAAGCAGAAGCTGGCACTCGACCAAGTATATAAAGCTAGGGAGAAACGCTGAACGTTTAAGTTTGCTGTATGCCTTATTTTGCTGATTTTGTTAATTTTTAAGTATAGGAAGTTTCTAATGGCAACCGGTATCGTAAAATGGTTTAACGACGCTAAAGGTTTTGGTTTCATCACTCCTGACGAAGGCGGCGAAGATCTGTTCGCTCACTTCTCAGCGATCAACATGGAAGGTTTCAAAACCCTGAAAGAAGGCCAACGCGTGTCTTTCGACGTAACCACCGGCCCTAAAGGCAAACAAGCTGCTAACATTCAGGCTGCTTAATTAAACGTGCGGCGTATGCCGTAGAATAATGGCGGGATTGATTCCCCGCCATTTTTTATTGTCTATAAGAAACGGAATCCACATGGCAGAAGACAAACAAAACGCCGCCTACGAAAACGCCCTGCGGCAGTTGGACGAACTCATCGCGCATCTGCGCAGCAGCGAGGAAGTCAGCTGCGCGGTGGCGGAACAAGAAGACCTGATGCTGATACGGCTTGCCGATTTGAAAATCGATTTGAGGCCGAATGATGAAAAAGCGATAGCGGATATTGACCGGTTTTACCGCCGCCATTTGGGCGACGGTAAATGAAGACGGATAATGCACAAACGCGTGATGAAGGTCGTCTGAAATCTCTATTTCGCCCCTGCCTGTTTTTTGGGCAGTCTTATTTTTCCTTTTAGTATCAACTGTTAATCCGATATATCCACAACTGGATTCACATAAAGCAAGGATAACTATATTTTTACGGCATAGAGGCTTTGGGGTCGTCTGAAAAGCCAATTCTTCCATACAGCGAACACATTTACTCAAACGGCTTTTTCTGCCAATAAAACTTATCCTTTTTCAGACGACCTTTGAAGATTTCATCTCCGCCCAGCTCAAATACCAATGCACCCGACAAATCCGTCCGCAACAAAGTCGCGCCGTGTGCGCGGACGCGGTTTTGGACAGCGGGAGTGGGGTGTTTGTAAGCATTGGCGTAGCCGCTGGAGGCAACGGCGTATTTGGGCGCGACTGTGTTGAGGAAACCGCCGGATGAAGCCGTATTGCTGCCGTGGTGTCCCAATATCAAAACCTGGCTATACAGTGAGCTGCCGTAGCGTTCTACCAGCCCCGCTTCGCCTTTGACGCCCAAATCGCCCGTAACCAGCAATGCCTGCCCGTCGGAAACGATGCGCAAGACGCAGCTTCGGTCATTGTCTTCACTGACCGGGTTTTCAGACGACCTCAATAACTCGAAATCCACGCCGTCCCATTGCCATTGCGCTTCGGCGCAAAATTTTGCGGTCGGATAAAACTCAGGCTGTCCCGCCAGCGTTTCGCCGATTTCAATATCGGAAACGGCGTCCAAACCGCCGTCGTGGTCGCTGTCGTGATGCGACAGAATCAGCGTGTCCAAACGGCGCACGCCCATGGCGTTCAGGCTTGGCACGATACCCGTTTGCGCCGCCTGCGCCGTACCCGTGTCAAACAACAGATTGCGGTTGCGCGTTTGTACCAACACCGACAAACCCTGTCCCGCATCCATCACGGTAATTCGCGCCAACCCGTCGTCCAAGCGGTCGGGGCGGTAAAACACAAATCCAGCCAACACCAAACACGCCCAAGGCCGCAAACCCAGACCGCGCGGCAACAGCCACAGCAAGGCTGCCGCAAAAGCCAAAATCAACAGCGGCACAGGCGCGGCGACTACGGCAAATTCAGGCGACACCTCCGCCAGCCAAACCAAGCCGCGCAAAGTGTATTCCGCCAAACCAGCCGCCGCCCATTGCAAAGGCGCGAACGGCAACACCGACCCCAGCAGCGCCAAAGGCGTCAATACCCAAGAAAACCAAGGAATCATCGCCGCATTGACCAAAGGGCTGATGATGGGCAACGACGCAAAAATATAGCCCAACAATACCACCGACAACACCGTCGCCGCCCATTGTCCGCGTACAGCCAAACGCCAGCCGCGTTCTTTCAGACGACCTGCCGAAGCCCAAATCAAGGCGGCAACCAAGCCGAACGACAGCCAAGTACCCACGCCCAAAACTGCCAATGGATCGAGCAGCAACACCACCGCCAAAGCCTGCCACCACGCCGTCCAGCCCGAAGACAGACTGCCGCGCCACCAAGCCCAGGCAAACGCTGCCAACATCAAGACGCTTCGCTGCGTCGGCACAGAAAAACCCGCCAGCAGCGCATAAAACAAAGCCCCTGCCGCGCCGCCCGCCAAAATCCACACGCGCGGTTTTGCCGGTATCCAAGGCAGTCGTCTGAAAATCAGTTTGACCAGCCAACCCGCCAAAACTGCCACCATCGTAACGTGCAGCCCCGAAATACTGACCAAGTGCGTCAAGCCCAAAGGTCGGAACGCCTGCCACAGTTCGGGTCTCAACGCCGATTGTTCGCCTATGCTCAAAGCCCGCATCAGACCGATACCGTCCGAAAAATCCGGACTGTCCGCCCCGACAGCCTGCCAACGGCGGCTGACCGCATCGCGCCACACCGCCAAGCCGACACCGCCGCCCTCGCGAACCAAGCTCCTGCCTTTGCCCAGCGTACCCGCACCATCCAAACCGTTTGCCAACGCCCAAGCCTCGCGGTTCAGCCCGCGCAGGTTCACTTCGCCGATAACCGGCTTGAGCCGTGCCGACACCTTCCAGCGGCTGCCCACCGCCCAATCGCGTTTCTGATAATCCGACAGCAATAAATCAAACTGCTGCCCATCCTCCGTACACGCCTTCGCCGCAAACTGCACCCGCCGCCCGTCGCCGCGCGGCATATCCGCGACTTCAACCGTCAACACTGACTCCGAAGCCCCGTTCAGCGGCCATTGCGCCGACAAAGCCGCTTCCGTCCGAAACACGCCGTAAGCCGCACCGAGCAGGACACACAGCATCATTCCCGCCACCGCAAACCGCCGCGAAGCCGCCAGCAAAACCAATGCCGCCGCCAGCCACGCAGCCCAATGCGGTATGGACGGCAAAGCGAACGAGGCGATGACGCCGACTGTCCAAAACGGCAATCCATAATATTTCAGCAAAACTGTTTCCCTTTTTATTATTAGTTTTGAAATTAGGTGGGGATAATAATTGAATTTCCTACAAACGTCATGAAAAAGGTCGTCTGAAAACCTGAATCTCAAGTTTTCAGACGACCTTTTGTCTTAGGGCTTCAATATTTCACATCGGCAACGCGGTTTTACAAATTCTGCAAACGCTCGACCGAAGGGGCGTAGTAATATGCGCCGGACACGGCGGTGGAAAGATGCTTGAGCAGCAGGTCGGTTTTGCCGTCGGCATCGCCGAACATATGTAAAAGCTGTACTTCGATGTTGTGCAGGGTGTGGCAGTAGGCGGTGAACATCAGGCCGTGTTCGCCGCTGAGTTTGCCGAAGGGGAGGCTGCGGCGGACGATTTTCAGACCCACGCCGTTTTCTTTCAGGTTGACGCGGCCCAAATGCGAATCAGGCAGGCGAACGTCTTTGCTGAATTCTTCGTTGGTTTCTTTGCTGCGGCCGACGCTGGCTTCTTGTTCGGCAACGGGGACGGCATCCCATTTTTTCAGGTCGTGCAGGTATTTTTGCAGCAGGACGTAGCTGCCGCCGGCATCGGGTCGGCCTTCGGGAATAATGGCGACATTGCGGACGTTTTCATCGCCTTGCGGGTTTTCGGTGCCATCGACGAAGCCGTCCAGTCCGCGGTCTTCATACAGGCGCAGACCGTGTTCTTCGGTGGCGATGCTGATGCTGTCGCCGAATGCGGCAAAGACGGATTGGGCGAGTGCGAAGGCGGCTTTTTGGCGGCAGGCTTGGATGTGGATGTAGATATCGTGTTGGGTTGAGGGTGCAAGACCGTTGCCCATCACGGGGAAGGGCTTGATTTCGCTGCCTTCTTCTGCATGTCCGAACGCTTTCCATGCTTCGCTGCCGAAGGCGATGGTCATGCCTAAAATATCTTTGGGAAAGCGGGTTTTCAGCTTCGCCAAGGCTTCAAGCGAAGTTTTGCAGGCGGTTTTGATGTCGTCGTAGCGACCGTCGCGGATGTCGGCTTCGATGAATATGCCGGCTTGGGCGTGATCGGGGATGATGGCGGTTTGCGGGCGGTTCATTGTCTTTCCTTTTCGGTTTATTGGATTTTTCAGGCGGTATTATAGCATTTAAGGTTTTCAGACGACCTCGTCTGAAAGGGCGGATATGATATAGTGGATTAAATTTAAATCAGGACAAGG
>NZ_KV821462.1:19168-27299 GCF_001815675.1 Neisseria sp. HMSC065D04 | reverse complement strand
TAACGCCGTCCTGGTTTAAAGTTAATCCACTATAGAATCCGCCGTTTGTTTTTTGATTTTCAACAGGTTCGCTTTATGTTCGGCACGATGTTTTTGATTATGATTGTATTGCTCCAGCTTTTCACGTTCGGACTGGGGCGTTCGTTGCAATGGCTATTCGCGCCGGTGGTCGGCAAGGCGGGCAGGCGTTGGCTGATGGGGATGTCGTATTTCGTGACCAACGGCCTGCTGGCGGGGCTTTTGTTGGAATTGGGACATTTTATGTTCCGCATCATGGCGTTTTGGATGGTGTTGCTGCTGTTTGTGATGTATGCGGCACTGGCGACGTTTGTTCTGTTTCTGCTGCTGCGCAAATTCGTGGCCAGCCGGTCGCTGTCGAGCAGCCTGCGCTTGTTTGCGCCGCTGTTTGTGTTCGGCTTGGTCGGCTTGGGGATGTACAACGCCTATACGCCCGTCGTCCGTCATCAGACCGTCGTGATCGATAAGAAAATGGACAAAACGCTGCGTATCGGGATGGCAAGTGACCTGCACTTGGGGATTTTGTTCGGCGCGCGGCAACTGGATAAGCTGGTGGACATCATGAACCGCGAAAAAGTCGATTTAATCCTGTTGCCGGGCGATTTGATGGACGACAACGTCGATGCCTACCGCAAAGAGAATATGCAGCCGCATCTGGGTCGTCTGAAAGCGCCGTTGGGCGTTTACGCGACTTTGGGCAACCACGATATGTTCGGCGACAGCGCGCGCATCCGCCATGACCTCGAAGCGGCTGGCATTACCGTACTCGGCAACCAAGTGTTGCAACACGATGCGTTCCTGCTCGTCGGCCGCAACGACGATGTGGACCACGACCGTCCGTCTGTCTCTCAGTTGCTGGAAAACCACAATACCGACCAGCCCGTTTTGCTGATGGACCACCGCCCGACCGAAGTCGAGGCGCACGCCAAGCTGCCTATTGACGTTCAAGTTTCCGGCCATGTCCACAACGGCCAAATCGCGCCGGCAAACCTGATTGTGCGCACACTCTACCGCCTTGCCTACGGCTACGAGGAAATTGGCGGAAGACATTTTTTTGTTACGTCCGGCTACGGTTTCTGGGGGATTCCGCTGCGCTTAGGTTCACAGTCGGAAGTGTGGGTGATTGATGTGAAGGGGAGATAGCGGTATTGCAAAATGAAAAGATAAAAAATACAGGCTTGCCGTTGCGCGGCTTTGTTTATTTGTTGTGAAATGTTATGACGTGCGCGGCTTTGTTGTTTTTAGAATATGGTTACAATCTATTGAATCAATCGAAAAAGGAAAATCAATAGAAAATTACCAAATAAAACCGTTCGAACCGGTCTTGCAATGCAAACTGTTTTTATTTATATTTACGTTTAAGAATAAAACACACTATCAATACTGAGCGAAAGAAAACACGGAGCACATCATGTTTGTTTGCATTTGCAACGCCATTACCGACCACGACATCAAAGAAACCATCGCTGCAGGCGCGAGTACCATGAGCGATTTGCAGGCTCAATTGGGCGTTGCGACCTGCTGTGGCTGCTGCGGCGAGTTGGCGGCTTCCTTCCTGAATGCCAACAGTGCGCAAACGACAGTTACCGCCGGTATCAATGTGCAATCCTAATCTTGTCTAAAGCATTATCAAAGGTCGTCTGAAACCGAAATCAAGGTTTCAGACGACCTTTGCATTGACGGCAGCCTTTATCTTACAATCCGTTTTTCGTTTACCACACCGCAAAGCATCCGCTATGAAGCTGACCCTGATGTTTCGAGAATATTGCAGTCTCTGTCACAAAATGCGTGAACAGCTCAAGCCGTATCAAGAGGCATTCGGTTTTGAGTTGGAAATCTTCGATGTCGATGAAGACCCTGTTTTAGAAGAAAAGTATAACGAACTTGTCCCCGTGTTATTGGATGGGGACGAAGAAATCTGCCATTGGTTTTTGGATGAGGAAAAACTGAAGGTATGGTTGGAAGGGAAGAAGAAACCGATCATTCGAGCATAGTTTGTTGTTCCATCCTGATGTGCAGTGAATCCCTTATCAATAAAAAGGTCGTCTGAAAAAAACAAACGGAGTTTTTTCAGACGACCTTTTTGCCATGTCAAAACCGGATTATTCCGCCTTCAAACCTGCCACACACTGCTTGTCGCGATCTTCAAACGCTTGCGCGCCGCCGAGCAGGTCGAGCTGCTCTTGCGGGCTGAGTTTGCCCAATGAACGGATTTGATCTTCGGAGAGTTTGTCCAAAGGCTTGTCCCACATACAGGTGCAGTAATCGGTGGCGAGTTTGCTGTTGTTTGAATCCAAGTCCCTTTCTTTCAAATCGTTTTGCCATTTTTCGGCAAAGGGGATGTTTTTCACACAAGACTCAAAGATGTTCTGCTTTGCCTGCGGTTTGGACATGGCGCATTGGGAGAGCAGTGCAGTCGCGGCGAGCAGTGCCAAAATGACCCACGCCCAAATGCGGATGGTGCGGATTTTGGATTTCGCTTTTTTACGCGCCGCGGCTTGCTCTTCGGCGGACATTTCGTTTTTCGGCTCAGTCATGCAGGCTTTCCATGCGGATCATGGTGATCGGTTTTTCCACGCAGCTTAATGCTTCAATGGCGGCGATGGCGCGCTTGACGTTTTTCTCGACCGTGCTGTGGGTCAGAATCACGATTTCGGCGGTGGTTTGGTCGATCACGCCTTTTTGGATTAAGGCTTCGATGGACACGTTTTCTTTTGCCAAAAGCGCGGCGATTTGTCCCAGCGTGCCCGGTTCGTCTTTGGCTTGGACGCGCAGGTAGTAGCTGCTGGTGATTTCGTCCATAGGCAGGATGGTTTGCGCTTGGACTTGTGCGGGTTGGAACGCCAGATGCGGTACGCGGTGGTCGGTATTCGCTTCAATCAGGCGTGCGATGTCTATGATGTCGGCAACCACGGCGGAAGCAGTCGGCAATGCGCCTGCGCCCGCGCCGTAGTATAAGGTTTCGCCAACCATATCGGCATTGACGCGCACGGCATTCATCACGCCGTTGACGTTTGCCAAGAGACGGCTTTCGGGAATCAGGGTCGGGTGGACGCGCAATTCGATGCCTTTGTCGGTTTTGCGGGTGATGCCCAAAAGTTTGATGCGGTAGCCGAGTTCTTCGGCGTATTTGATGTCGCGGCTGTCGAGTTTGCTGATGCCTTCGAGGTAGCAGGCGGGGAAGTTCATCGGCGTACCGAATGCCAGCGCACTCATGATGGTGATTTTATGGCCTGCGTCGTTGCCTTCGATGTCAAAGGTCGGGTCGGCTTCGGCATAGCCCAATGCCTGCGCTTCTTTCAATACGTCGGCAAACGCGCTGCCTTTTTCGCGCATTTCGGAGAGGATGAAGTTGCTGGTGCCGTTGATGATGCCGGCGATGCTGCGGATGCGGTTGGCGGCGAGGCCTTCGCGCAGGGCTTTGATAATCGGGATGCCGCCCGCCACAGCCGCTTCAAATTGCACCATGACGTTTTTTTCTTCCGCCAGCGGGAAGATTTCGTTGCCGTATTCGGCGAGCAGTTTTTTGTTGGCGGTAACGATGTGTTTGCCGTTTTCAATGGCTTTCAATACCGCATCTTTGGCGATGCCGGTACCGCCGAACAATTCGACGACGACATCGACGTCTTCACGCGCGACCAGTTCGAACGGGTCTTTGACAAAGGCTGCGGACGGACAGATTTGGCGGGCTTTTTCTTCGCTCAAGTCGCATACGGCACTGATGCGCACTTCGCGTCCCAAACGGCGGCTGATTTCCGCCGCATTGTCCTGCAACACGGCAGCCGTACCGCCGCCGACCGTACCTAAACCTAAAAGACCGATGTTTACTGGCTTCATTGTGCCTCCTTGTGAGCCGATTCTCTTAAATCAAAAAGTAAAAACAGAAATTCAGAAAGCCCGAAACGCACCGCCGCCGCAGATTGATATAATGCTGATTTTGCAAGGGCGGAAGACGCAGGCTAAAGTCGCCCATCCTACCTGAAATTGCCTGATTTTGCACCTTTTTTACGGAACGCGGCGAAAGGGCGGCAAGCCTGTTTGCAATAGATGGATGAAGCCAAGAAGGAAACGGAAGAAAATGCTGATTGAAGAAAACAAAACCGATGAAACCCTAAGCCTGACCGCTTATCGGGCGGGCGCAATCGAGGCAGGCGGCAAAACCTACACCGCGCCCATCATCTGGCGCAACGGCAAAATCGAAGCAATGAACGTGCAAACGCCGTCCGAGCTGACTGCCGCCGACCTGTTTCAGACGACCTCCGAGTCGGACGGTTTGCCCGAAGTCATCATTATTGGCACGGGGGAGAAGCAGCAGTTCCTCCATCCGAAAATCGCCGCCGAACTTGCCGCACACGGCATCGGGTTGGAATGTATGAACACAGCCTCCGCCTGCCGAACGCTGGTGTTGCTGCAAGGCGAAGGGCGCAGCGTTTGGGCTTGGTTGTGGGTGTGAATAGACATCCGCTGGATATAAAAAGGTCGTCTGAAAAGTTCAGACGACCTTTGTCTATGAAACAGCCGATACCTTATCCCAATACGACAAACCGTCCGTCAAAGACGGCAGCCAATTCGTTTTCCGAATAGATTTCGGTTTGCAGGGCGATTTTTCCTTTTTTATGGCGCTCGAACATGGTTTTGAGTTTTTGCCACTCTTCAGCCGGCGGACTGCGCGTGATGATGGTCAGATCGCCACGGGCAGGGCGCAGATAGCGGGTAGTGCCTTCTTGAATGACGATATTGCCATCCGATTCGGGGCAATGGAGATAGACAGTTGCCCAGCCGCCGACGGTTGCCGCCAATGCAATACTGCCGCCGAAGGCGGTATTTTTATGATTGCGGTTGGGGGCGTGGGGTGCGAAAAGTACGGTCTGATCCGCTGTGGTTTCCAAGACGCTTAGCTCGAGCAGGGCGGTCGCAGGGATGTGGGTATGTAGGAAATCTTGCAGGGTTTCGGGGTTCATGGTCGGTATCGGGATGGGTCGTCTGAAAATCAGAGGCAGGCAGCAAAGCCCTATCAATTATAGCGATAGGGTAGTGCAGAGGGCTTATTTTGATTGCTTGTGCTGTCCTGCCAGCCGCACATAATGCGCGGACGAATATTTCAAAAACTCTTTTTCCTTGTCCGTCAGCGGGCGGACTTGTTTGACGGGCGAGCCGACATAAAGATAGCCGCTTTCCAAACGTTTGCGCGGCGGCACCAAGCTGCCTGCGCCTATCATCACGTCGCTTTCGACGACGGTATCGTCCAGAATAATTGTTCCCATACCGATTAAAACACGGTCGCCGATACGGCAGCCGTGCAGCATGACTTTGTGTCCGACGGTAACGTCTTCGCCGATGACAAGGGGCGAGCCTTCAGGTTTTTCCGCGTTTTTGTGCGAAACGTGCAAGACGCTGCCATCCTGCACATTGCTGCGCGCGCCGATGCTGATGCTGTTCACATCGCCGCGCAAAACGGCATACGGCCAAACGGATACGTCTTCGGCAAGCGATACTTCGCCGATGATGACCGAAGTTTCATCGATAAGGCAGGACTCATGGACTTGCGGAGTATGGTCTAAGAAGGGGCGGATGGGGTTCATGCGGTTATTTCCTTTGTAAGCAGGGTTTGTTTTAAGAGGTCGTCTGAAACGGATTGTGGGTGGCTACATTTATTTTATGAATTAAGATTTTAAACGGGCTACCATTTTCTCATCATTTATTCATTAGAAAAAACGATCATTTTCCCTTCCGGATAATCTCCTTTCCAACCGCAAGGGAAACCGTTATGTTGGAAAACATACAAAATATCTTTCCAAATTTCCGGCATATAATTATTGGCGTAACAATTCAATAAAATTTTCATATAATAAGGCATTGTTTCCTCAAGGAAGTTTACTACCCCCTCTATCGTGAGCTTTCTATCTGCCCCATGTAAATTCTTATCTAGAGCCCCCAGACAATTGGTATTAATTAATTTAGCACCAATCAAGTAGTGCCAATCAAAATCATCCGAATCTGGGAATTGTTGAGTATCTATAATCTCCTCCCAATCATCCCATTTGCGACCTAACAGATATCTGGCTTCCTCCGGAGAGGCGGTAACGATAAATCTTTCACGATCGCCGTCATAAGGACGGGAAAAGAAACTGTCTGATGACAAAAAATCAACCACGGGTTGTGCTGATTCAAGTATTTGGTTCCAAGTCTTTTTCATTGTTGATTGCCTTTTGACTCAAATTTTACAAGCACCAAGTCCGGGAATATTGGTTTACGGGGCGCGGGCGAGTTGAAAAATATTCGGTTTATATTATCTATCTGTCTTCGGGCTGACAACTGTTATAGTGGATTAAATTAAACCAGGACGGCGTTACCTCGCCTTAGCTCAAAGAGAACGATTCTCTAAGGTGCTGAAGCACCAAGTGAATCGGTTCCGTACTATTTGTACTGTATCTGCGGCTTCCGCCTTGTCCTGATTTAAATTTAATCCACTATATCCAAACAAAAAAGGTCGTCTGAAAAGGTTTCCAAGCTTTTCAGACGACCTTTGGTCTTGTGTGAACGGTAAGCCTGCCTATAACAGCGGACTCATCAGGCGGACGGTGTTTTCTATCAGCCCGCGAAATTTGGAGCGTTGCTGCCATGCTTTGACGGTGATGTAGCTGCTGTTTTTGAGGTAGTCGCGTTGGAGGTTGCAGATTTGTTTGGTGATGTCGCGGTCGTAGATGGCGAGGCTGATTTCGAGGTTGAGGAAGAAGCTGCGCATGTCCATGTTGACCGTGCCGAAGAGGGCGTAGTCTTCGTCTATGGTCATGGTTTTTGCGTGCAGCAGCCCGCCTTCGAACATGGCGATTTTGACGCCTGCGTCGAGCAGCATGGGGTAGTAGGCGCGGGAGGCGTAGCGCACCATGAGGGAATCGACTTTGGCGGGCAGGATCAGGGTAACTTTGACGCCGCGTTTGGCAGCGATGGTCAATGCCATCAGGAGGGGTTCGTCGGGGACGAAATAGGGGGTGGTGATGGTGATTTGTTTGGTGGCGGCGTAAATCGCGCTGATGATGGTTTCGTAAATGACGTGGCTGCCTTGTTCGGGCGCGGAGGGGATGACTTGGGCGACGATGTCGCCCTGCTGCATTTTTTCGGGAAGGATTTCGGGAATGCGCTCTTGCGCCTGCGTCAGATATTGCTGCACGCTTTCGAGGTTTTCGTCGGTTTCGACGGCGAGGTCGGCAAAGAAGACGGCGGAGAGTTCGAGTACCAGCGGGCCGGTGCAGCGCATCATGACGTCCACCCATTCGCCGACGCCTGAATCTTTTTTGAAGAAGCGGGGATCGGCGAGGTTGAAGCTGCCGGTGTAGCCGATTTTGCTGTCGATGACGAGGATTTTGCGGTGGTTGCGCAGGTCGGTGCGGGTGAAGAAGGTGCGCCAGACGCCGACGGGCAAGGAGGCGTGGACTTCTATGCCGGCTTCGCGCAGGGTTTCTACCCAGCCGCTGTCGAAAAAGCGGCTGCTGCCGACGGCGTCGGCGAGGATGGCGCAATCCAAACCTCTGTCGGCGGCGGCGAGGAGTTCGTTTAACAGTTCTTCTATCCTGCCTTCGGGTTCGATGATGTAGAAGGCGAGCATGCAGGAATGGCGGGCGGCGCGGATGTCGGCAAGCATGGTGTCGATGATTTCATCGGTGGTGGACAGCAGCGTCATGGCGTTGTTGCGCGTGGCGCCGAGTCCCGTGCCTTTGGCGGCGACTTTGCTGATGCCGTGATAACGGGATTTGACGTTTTCGCCGACGCCGAGGTAGATGTCGGAGAGGTAGGTTTCGGCGAAACTTTGATAGAAGCGGTTCATCTCGCCCGTGCGCTTTGCCCGCGCCGTGCCGAGCCGCGGCTCGCCGATAAGCAGGTAGGCGATGGTACCGAAGACGGGGAAAAGGAAGAGGATAATCAGCCAGGCAAACGTGGAGCCGATGTTTTTTTGTTTGTACAACACGCGCAAGACGCAGCCGAGCGCGGCGCAGGTGTGGGCGAAAATGAAGATTTCTGTCCAGGTGATGTCTTTTAGAAAAGTCATGTTCGATAGGCGGTGGAGGAATGGCGGGAGCGGATGTATAGTGGATTAACTAAATCAGGACAAGGC
>NZ_KV821462.1:0-19068 GCF_001815675.1 Neisseria sp. HMSC065D04 | reverse complement strand
CAACGCCGTATTGGTTTAAAGTTAATCCACTATATTTTTGAGTCTGACTGGTTTGAGGCGGTAAGGTTCAGATGGTAAGTATATACAAAGGTCGTCTGAAAAACGAGTTGACACCGATAAGCGGGTGTTTTTCGTTTTCAGACGACCTTTTGAGTTTTGTTTTAGCGAAACTCGCTTCGCTCGTTTTCAGACGACCTTTTAGGTTTTTTTATTAGGATTGGGTGCGTCAAAGCACTAAAAGATACAGCCAGTAGGCAAAGCCAGCCGCCCAATGCTGCGCCTGCGGGCAGGTCAATCAGGTAGTGTTGTTTGGTAAAGATGCAGGACAGGGCAATCAATACGGGAAAGAGGAACGCGGCGGCACCCAAAGTCGGCAGCGCGTGCAGGGCGGTCAGCATGGCGACGGAAACGTGCATACTGGGGAAGCAGTTGCTGGCTTGGTCGAATTTTTGAACAAACTGTAAAAACCATTCGGACGGTGTTTTACCGGTATTGATGCTGCGCCAATGCGGCGGGGTGGAAACGGGAAACAGCCAGAAGAACAGCATTTGCATAAACAGCAACATCAGGAAGCTGAACGCCATCATGTTGAAATGGCGGTGGTCGGTGGCGATGATGTTGAGGTAGAGGATGGCGGGGTAGTAAAGGAAGCTGTATATCCACGACCAACGCGGGCGGAAAGGGATTTTTTCGTCTATCGGGGAATTCCAAACAATCTCTTTGCGCAAGGGGTGACGCTGGGTATAAAAGTAAAACTGGTAAGCGCCGATAATCATCACGCCGCTCAATATCAGATTGACGAAATAGTCTTGAAAGTTCATGTGTGTGTTCCTAGAGGGGCTGTCAACATTCAATAGTTTCCGTGTCTTTTTATCCTCAAAGCGGAAGATTCAAGGTGTCCAACCTTGTTGCGGTTTCCGCCTTGAATCTTCCGCTTTGTGAACAAAAATCCACTGGGAAAATTAAATGTTGACAGCCCCTAAAAAGATGGATTTTATTGAAATTGGAAAGGTTGTTTTAAAGAACATCATCATACATGTCTTTTGAAATATGTGAAATCAATCTGATTTGATTTGGGTAAATATGCAGTCAGTTAAATAGAAAATGTCTGATTTTTACTTTTCATCCAATATATAGTGGATTAACTCTAAATCAGGACAAGGCGACGAAGCCGCAGACAGTACAGATAGTACGGAACCGATTCACTTGGTACTTCAGCACCTTAGAGAATCGTTCTCTTTGAGCTAAGGCGAGGTCGCGCCGTACTGGTTTAAAGTTAATCCACTATAAAAAGGTCGTCTGAAAACCAAACCGATAAGCAGTTTGGGTTTTCAGACGACCTTTTACGTTACGCCCAATCAGGCGTGATATTGGCGCGACAGTTCGTGTACGGTATCGACTAAGATTTTGGCGTGTTCGGGGTCGGCGTGTTGGTTGATGCCGTGTCCGAGGTTGAAGACATGGCCGCTGCCGTGTCCGTAGTCGGCAAGGATGCGCGCGACTTCGGTGCGGATGGATTCGGGCGTGCCAAAGAGGGCAAACGGGTCGAAGTTGCCTTGCAGGGCGACTTGGTTGCCGACGCGGCGGCGTGCTTCGCCGATGTTGCACGTCCAGTCCAAACCCAATGCGTCTGCGCCGATTTCCGCCATGCCCTCCAGCCACAGCCCGCCGCCTTTGGCAAACACGATAACGGGAACGCGTCTGCCTTCGCTTTCGCGTTTCAATCCGGCAACGATTTGGCGGATATATTTGAGGCTGAATTCTTTAAACGCCGCATCGCTCAGGACGCCGCCCCAAGTGTCGAAAATCTGCACAGCCTGCGCGCCCGCGTCGATTTGGGCGTTGAGGTAGGCGGTAACGGCTTGGGCGTTGGTGTCGAGGATTTTGTGCAGCAAATCGGGGCGCGAGTACATCATGGTTTTGATGGTGCGGAATTCTTTGCTGCTGCCGCCTTCGACCATGTAGCAGGCGAGCGTGAACGGGCTGCCCGAGAAGCCGATGAGCGGTACGCGGCCATCCAGTGTTTTACGGATGGAGCCAACTGCATCGAAGACGTATTGCAGTTTTTCCATATCGGGAACTTGCAGCTTGGCGATGTCGAATTCGTGTTGCAAGGCGCGTTCGAATTTCGGGCCTTCGCCTTCGGCAAAGTACAGTCCCAAGCCCATTGCGTCGGGGACGGTCAGGATGTCGGAGAACAAAATCGCTGCGTCCAAATCGAAGCGTTCTAAAGGTTGGATGGTGACTTCGGTCGCCAATTCGGTGTTTTTACACAAATCGAGGAAGCTGCCCGCTTTCGCGCGTGTGGCTTTGTATTCGGGTAGATAACGTCCCGCCTGACGCATCATCCAAATCGGCGTGTATTCGACGGGCTGTTTGAGCAGGGCGCGGAGGAAAGTGTCGTTTTTCAAAGAGGTCATGTGGGGCTTTCGGTGTGTTTGTAAAACAGGGAAGGAAAACGGTTTTCAGACGACCTTTGCGGCGGTTTCCGCAATGAAAGGTCGTCTGAAAAGGGGATAGATAAGAATGTTTCCTAAACTCAACTATGCTGCTCCAACGCGGCGTGGCGCTCTTCTTCAGAGACGGCTTCCAAAACCAATTTCCGCTGTTCCTGAGCTTTTTGCGGTTGTCCGGTTTCGTCGAGTACGCGCGCCAGCATGAGGCGGGCGGCGATGCTCGGTTGCAGGGCGATGCTGGCTTCGAGGTAACTTTGCGCCTTGCCCCACAGGCTGCGGCCGTAGGCAAGCTGTCCGAGGTACATCAGCAGCGGCGCGTCGTCAGGTTTGTCTTTCAGCCAAGAATCGGCAAGGTCGATGGCTTTTTGCTGACCGCGTTCGTTGAAGAAGCGGACGCTTTCGACAAAGGCTTCCAAAAGTTCGGGACGGCGGTTTTGCGGATAATAGTGGCGTACCCATTTGACGGCTTCAGTATAGAGTCCGAGACGCTCGTATTTTTCAGCAATGGCAACGCACAATTCGTCTGCTTTGAGTGCTTCGGGAATACGCTTCAGACAGGCTTTCAGACGAGCTGCGTCTGATGCTTCCGCCAACAGGCGGCGGTATGCCCAGCTTTGGTATTGCTCCGCTTCAAAATCATTAATCGCGCCGGCTTTCATCAGTTTTTCGGATTTCGCCAACACATCTTCGGCATCGCCGTGATCAAAGGCATAGCGCAGTTGCAGGCGGGCGAGGCGGGACAGGTTGGGATGGATGCGCGCAGCGGCGTTTAGATTTTCCAGAGCGGTCAGATAATCGCGACGGCTGAGTGCGGATTCTGCCAACAACAGATAGCGGGAAAGCTGCTGTTTGTTCGGCAGTTTTTCGATGTCTTTCAGGTAGTGGTCGCGCAGTTCGAAGTTTTCCATTTGGTCGGCGGCGTGCGCGCCCAGCATCAACGCGAGGTTGCGGTTGTCGCCGGCTTCTTTGTTTTCCAATACTTTGGCGGCTTCCTGCTCCGCTTTTTCAAAGCGGCCTTCAAAAAACGCCAAACCTGCGCTGTTCAAAGCAACGGCTGCCTGACGGCCTTTGCGCGCCGTGCCGAAACGCTGCATACGGGCGGGGATGTTCATCAGGCCGACGATGAATTTGATCAGGAAATACAGGGTAACGACAAACAGAACCAGCCCTAAGATAAAGGCGTGCAGGTTGACCCGCATCATGACCTGTCCGACGACGATATAGACATTACCCGTGTAAATACCGGAAGTTAGGACGATACCGACTGCTGCGGCGAATAAAACGACAATCCAGACGACGGCTTTCATGCACGGCCTCCTTTGGTCTCAGCATCGGCGGCAGGGCGGCTTTGTTTCTCAGGAGCCGCTTTCTTTTCCGGTTCGGAAATGTTTTGCGGCTTAGTCTCGGAAGGCAGCGCCGGAGCTTCTAAAGGTTTCGCTTCTGTTTGGGCGGCTGCAGCAGGTTTCTGCGCAGGAACGGGTCTTGCTTTGGCAGGATGGGGAGCCTTCGGTGCAGAAGCGTTTTCATTTACCGGCGCAGCGGTTTGAGGAACGGCCGCTTCGGAAGCGGCGGAGGGCAGAGGCGCAGACGCAGCAGTCGTTACGGGTTCGGGCAGTGCGACCGGAGTGCGCGTGCCGTCTTGATAGGCGCGGACTGCGCTGAGGCTGGCTTTCAAGCTGTCGTCTGAAATCATGCGTACTTCCAGCGCTTTCAATTCGGACAATTCTTTCAACCATGCCTGTGTTGCGGGTGATTTGCCATCAAAGTATTGTCTGACCGCCGCTTCGACGTAGTTCAAATCGCTTTGATAAACCTCACCGTTGTGCTGCATCAGCGCGGTACGCGCATCCAAAAGGCGCAGGCGCAGGTTTTCGCGGACGAAATACGCCTGTTCGGGCGACAGCAGCATCGCGTCTTTATTGTCGAGTCGGCGGACTTCCACCAGCCCTTTCAGTGCAACCAAAGATTTATCCCAAGTATTTTGCCACCAAGAGCCTGAAGATGCGCCGTTGCTTTGTGCCTGCTCGCCCGGCTGCAATACGCCGTCCAACACCAGCGGCAGGCCGGAAACGGCGGTTTCCAAACGGTCGAGGCGCAGCGCCGTGCCGGAAATATCGACATACGGACGGTTTTTCAATGCCGCCAAATCATGGCTGACGGCTTGTTTGATGGGCAGCAGCTCGGGCTGGTCGAAACGGCTCAGGCGGCCGTCGATATGTTCCAACACCGCCGCCGCGCCTTGTACGTTGCCCGACAGCAGCAGTTGCTGCGAGGCGAGGTTCAACATGGTTTCCGCTTCGTCAACCAGCCAGTTGACGCGCCCTTTGGTCAGCTCCTGATACGCTTTTTGCGTCAACAGGATTTGTTCGCTGTTTGCCATTTGGGCTTTGCTCAAGCGCTCCAATTCGGCTTGGATGGCGGTTTGGCGGTTTAAATGGTCTTTCAGGAGTAAAGCGTTTTCAGATTCGCCCAAGGCGGCTTTATCGAGCTTTTGGTTAAACGAAAGCTCTTGGTTTTTCAAGACGTTTTGTCCTTGCACAAACAAAAAGCCGCTTGCGCCCAAACCCAGCAGCGCCAGCACCAGCGCGCCTACCGCCAGCCCTCTGCCGCCGGATTGTTTGATGATGACGGGGGCGGGTTGGTTTTGGGGAAGATTTTTAGATTCAGACATGTGTGTTCCTGCGTATTCGGAGGTTTTAGGCTGCTTGGCCTTTTTCGGAGCCACTGTTTCAGACGACCCCGCGTTACCCTGACTGTCGACGATAATCGGCCGACCGGCTTCGTTTGCTTCGGATGGATTGTCTTCAGACCGGCTCATCGGTTTGCTCCTTAGGAAATGATGAAAGTGCCGCTTTCAGAGAAGCGACGACCCGTATGTGGCGCGCACCCGCCTGACGAAGCGCGTCGGCTATGCGCGGATGATGGGTGAAGTATAACAAGGATTCGAAGAATCGGGAAAATTGCGGCGGAACCTGAGCAAACAGCCCGCGCACCAGTTCGCCCGAAGCGATAAAGGCGGCATCAATGGATTCGGCATCAAAATCCTGCCAATTCAATTCATTAGGTCGTCTGAGATACACTTCCGCGATTTCCACTGCAAAGCCTTTTTTCTTTAACGACTCCGCCAAAAAATCGCGCCCGCCGCGTCCGCGCACAATCAATACGCGTGCGCCCTGCGGCAGCGTATCCCAAACCGGCAGCCGCAACACCGCCTCGCTGTCGTTGCCTTCTTGCGGCACAGACACATTTTTCGCGCCACACCGCTGCAAAGCCTGACCGCTTGCCTGACCGACCGCTACCTGAACCTTCAGGTCGTCTGAAAAATCCACATACGGCGCAGCGGTTTCAACCGCCGTCGGACTGACCCAAAACACCGCATCCGCATGGGAAAACTGTTCTTTCAAGCCGCGCAACGCCGCTTCGTCAGGCTCGATTTCAACCGGACTCAACACCCGCGCGCGCCACCCTGCCTGCGAACAGGTGCGCACATCATCTCCCGCACGCGCGGACGGACGGACAATCAGCATGACAGGCATTTCAGACGACCTCTTTATAGGATGGATAATGGGGTGATGACGTTTAAATCGGCTTGAAAAGCATATCCAATGGATATAATTCTTTTTGTATTTTTACGGCTGAACCCTGCCAAGTCAATACTGAGTATGGTTTCAATAGGGTATTGGACGGTATGGCAGGGTAGAATTCGATTTTAGGAAAACATAATATGAACAAAATAGCGACAATACTTTTCGCTGCGTTACTGGTTCCGTCTGTCTCTTTTGCAAGCGGAGACGATGCCGCCAAGATCCGTTTGGTGAAGAAGATTTATCAAGAGGCAAGCCGCGATGATGAATCGGGCGTGAAGATTTTGAACCGATATGCCGATGATTCTTTGAAAAAAGCCATCCGTACCGCTTCTCGGTCGGCGGATTTGTGTATAGAGGCCGATCCGATATGGAACAGTCAGAATCCTGAAACTGAAGTCAAGGTCAGCGTATCTGCCTTGCCCAACGGCAAAATTCGTGCCGGCTTCAAACAATGGGGGCATCCGACCAAAGTAGATTATTCGGTCAGCTGCTCCGGAAATGTCTGCAAAGTGACGGATGTCGATCATCTCAAACGGACTTGGCTGCAATGCCGTTAATTTGTTGGATTCATTAAAAGGTCGTCTGAAAATATTTTTCAGACGACCTTTTTTATACTGGGAGCTGTCGAGATTCAATAGTTTCCGTTGCGTTGGAAATCCTCGTAAGGTATCCAACCTTGTTGCAGTTTCCGCCTTGAATCTTCCGCTTTATGAACAAATTCCACTTGGAAAATTAAATGTCGAGAGCCACCGGTTACCAAATGCCAAACCATTGTCCGCCTGATTTTTGACGGCTCTCGTTGTGCCCGCCGTTTTGCCTTTCGCGCTCTTCGCGGCGGAAGTCCCACGGGGCTTGGGGATTTTTACCATTCCACAACCCTTTGCGTTTTTGTTTCGCCTGTTTTTGGGCGGCGGCGTAGTCGGTGTAGGCGGTTTTACTTTGTTGTTTTTTGGCGTAGCTGTCGTAATGCCATGCCGCTCCGTCGCGGAGTTGCATGAGGTTCAAATCGGTCGTCCCGACGGAAACTTGCGCGACTTCGCGTTGGTAGCGGTCTGTTTCAAATACGCGTACCTTCACCTTTTTGCCGTCGGCGGCATCAATCAAGTTGTCCCGCGAACGCGTGCCGTATGCCTGATTGATTTCGGGCGCATCGATATACGCCATGCGGATTTTGTGTTTCGCGCCGTCTTCGTCGATAACGTGGAGGGTGTCGCCGTCGTGGATTTTGGAGATTTTGCCGCGATAGGTATGGGGAGTGGTGGAATTGCGTTTTTGAGTGTGCGGACGGCTTTGGTGTGCAGTATTTTCAGACGACCCTGATTTGACGGTTTCCGATAATAATGCGCCGAAGGCTTCCATGCCGATATGGCTGCTGCCTGTGAGCGCAGAAGCGAATTGCACGCCGGAGCGGATGATTTCGGTATCGCGCGAGCTGTAACCCAATGCGCCCAAGACGGACAAAACCACGGGAAGCCATTTTAAGATTGTTTTGGTTTTCATAAGGTTGACGGTGGTTTGTTTGAGGTCGTCTGAAACTTTTCAGACGACCTTTGACCTTTGGAGGATGGTTGTATTAACCGAACAGCCTGTTTACATCAGAGGCTTTTTTGCGGTAAGGCAGGCGGATGTCGACGCGGAAAATGCCGTCGAGTTGGCGGCTTTGGATTTTGGCATCGTTGTCGTACATCAGCGTCAGGCGTTCTTTGAGGTTGTGCAATGCCATTGAGTTGCCTTTGTGCGGTTTGGCGTTTTCGCTGCTTTCGGGCGGGGTGTACGGGTTTTCGATGCGGATGTAGATGGATGATTTGTTGAGCTTGGTAAACACGGTAATCATACCGGGGCGGTGGGTCGATTCGACGCCGTGGAAGACCGCGTTTTCCAAAAGGGGTTGGAGCAGGAGGTGCGGCGTTTCCGCGTCATCGGGCGCCTGGTGCTGCCACATCACCTGCACGCGCATATGGCCCATGCGGATTTGTTCGATGGCGATGTATTCCTGCGCCCATTCGATTTCCTGCCCTAAAGTGCTGCTTTGGCTGCCGTCGCGCAGTTGGGCGCGGAAGAGGTTGGCGAGGTTCTCCAGCAGGGTTTCCGCATCATACGGACGCAGACGGATGAGGCTGATGGCGGCGTTGAGGCTGTTGAACAGGAAATGCGGGCGGATGCGGGCGGTCAGCGCGCTGAGGCGGGCTTCGGAAATCGAAGGCGCAAGGCCGTTCCGGCGCGAAGCTTCGTAATACATCAGCCCGAGCAGGAAAAGGTTGAACAGGAAGAAATGTTGCGAGAGCGTTCTACCGTGTGTTTTCAGAATGAAAAAATCGACGATTGCAAATATCGATAAGTTCAAAAAATAGGTAATAATGACACCGTAGGGCGATGTTTTGATGGCAGGGGTGAAGATATTGACGAAATAGGCTTTGACCAAAATCCCCAGCAATACGGGAAACACCCATTGGGAATGATGGTAAATCTCTGTGGAATAGGAGAGCGAAGAATCGCTGATCAAGGGTAAAAAGAACAGACTGCCCAAGACAATAATCAAAAGGCGCACGACTGTTGCCGAATTGCGCAGGTCCGGGACGGCGAATGTATTGTTGATTTGACGTATAATAGACATAAAATTTCCAACCGTTTTCTTTTAATGCGTTTATACGAGCCTTATTGGCTCTGTTATTTTATCTGAAGGACGAAACCATGAGTAAGGACAAAACCTGGTCGGGCCGTTTTAACGAGCCTGTTTCCGAGCTGGTGAAGAAATACACCGGTTCGATCGATTTCGACAAACGGCTTGCCGAGTGGGACATTCAGGGTTCGCTGGCTCACGCGCAAATGCTTGTTCAATCAGGTGTTTTGAGTGAAGAAGATTTGGCGGCGATTCGTCAGGGAATGGCGGAGATTATAGCAGAAATCAAGGACGGTACTATTTCTTGGTCGCTGGATTTGGAAGACGTCCACATGAACATTGAACGCCGCCTTACCAACAAAATCGGCGATGCCGGCAAACGCCTGCACACCGGTCGCAGCCGTAACGACCAAGTCGCTACCGACATCCGCCTTTGGCTGCGTGATCAGATTACCGTTATTCAAGACCTGATTCGAAACTTGCAAACGGCTTTGGTTGATTTGGCGGAACAAAACGCCGAAACCGTCATGCCCGGTTTTACCCATCTGCAAGTCGCCCAACCCGTCAGCTTCGGGCACCACATGCTCGCCTACGTCGAAATGCTCGGACGCGATTTCGAACGCATGGCAGACTGTCGCAAACGCGTCAACCGTATGCCGCTCGGAGCTGCCGCCCTTGCCGGTACAACCTATCCGATTCAGCGCGAAATCACTGCCGAATTGCTGGGTTTCGAGCAAATCTGCCAAAACTCGCTCGATGCCGTATCCGACCGCGATTTTGCCGTCGAGTTCACCGCCGCTGCCTCGCTGGTTATGGTTCACCTGAGCCGCTTGTCTGAAGAATTGATTTTGTGGATGAGTCCGCGTTTCGGCTTTATCGACATTGCCGACCGTTTCTGCACAGGTTCGTCCATCATGCCGCAAAAGAAAAATCCCGACGTACCCGAACTCGTGCGCGGTAAATCCGGCCGTGTCATCGGACATCTTATCGGCTTGATTACCCTGATGAAATCACAGCCCTTGGCGTACAACAAAGACAATCAGGAAGACAAAGAACCGCTGTTTGACACCGCCGACACACTCATCGACACGTTGCGGATTTACGCCGATATGATGCGCGGCGTGACCGTCAAACCCGACAATATGCGCGCCGCCGTGATGCAGGGCTTCGCCACTGCCACCGATTTGGCGGATTACTTGGTGAAAAAAGGCATGCCTTTCCGCGACAGCCACGAAGTCGTTGCCCAAGCCGTGCGCCACGCCGATCAAGCGGGCGTTGACTTGAGCGAACTGCCGCTCGAAGTCCTGCAAGGTTTCAGCAAGCTGATTTCAGACGACGTGTACGGCGTACTGACACCCGAAGGCAGCCTGAACGCGCGCAACCACCTGGGCGGAACCGCGCCGGAGCAGGTGCGTTTTCAAGTGAAACGCTGGCGGGAATTGTTGGCTTAAAGAAAATGAAGTAAGCAGAAGGTCGTCTGAAAACGGGGAACAGGGTTTCAGACGACCTCTTGCTTTTCCTTTAAAACCAACCATCACACCGACAATTGTGCCAACAAAGCCTGTTTCAACGACGACTGTGTTTTCGGGTTTTTCAAATCGGGGCTGAAGACGATGAAGTTGTCTTCGACGCGTTCGTCCAGCGTGGAGATTTTGGCGTAGCGTAGGCTGACGTTGTGGGCGAAGAAGACTTCCGCCATGTCGGCGAGCAGAAAGGGGCGGTTGACGGCGGTGATTTCGACGGAGTACCAGTCGGGGTAGTCTTCTTCAGGGGTGATGGTGATGCTGGGCGCAATCGGCATGTAGCGGCTGCGGCGGCTGATGCGGCGGCTGCGGCTTTGGGTTTCGGCAACGGTGTGTCCGTGGATAAAGCTGTTGAGTTCGGCTTCGAGCGCGCTTTGGATGTCGGGGTAGTCTTCGGGGGCGTGCTGCGAGGGGATTTGTACGATGAAGGTGTCGAGGATGTAGTCGTGTTCGGTGATGAAGGCGCGGGCGGCGAGAATGTCGAAACCGTGGCGGCTGAAGATGCGGCAGAGGCGGGCGAACAGGCGCGGGCCGTTGGGCATGAAGACCATGACTTGGAAGCTGTCGCTCTTGGGCAGGATGCGGCTGCGGACGATGGGGGTTTCAAAGTCGTGTACGAGATTGGCAGCGTGCCACAGGATTTCGCGGGACTGATGGCGGGCGAAGTAGGCGGAACCGAGCGCGTTCCATAGTTTTTTCTGCTGTTTTTCGGGGACGGCGGCGCGGGTGAGCAAATCGGCGGCTTCTTGTTGGCGGCGGCCGAAGAGGGCGTGCGGATTGCCGCCGTTGCCTGCGAGGTAGCGTCCGGCGGCGTGAAACAGGCTTTCCAGCAGGCTGGCGCGCCATGCGTTCCACAGTTTGGGATTGGTGCCGCGTATGTCGGAAATGGTCAGGAGGTAGAGTGCGCTGAGGCGTTCGTGGGTTTGTACGCGTTTGCAGAAGGCATCGAGTACGTCGGGGTCTTGGATGTCTTCTTTTTGGGCGACGGTGGACATGAGCAGGTGGTTTTCGACCAGCCAGGCGAGCAGGTCGCTTTCTTCTTCGGTCAGGAAGTGGTCGGCGGCAAATTGGCGCGCGTCTGCGATGCCTTGTACGGCATGGTCGCCGCCGCGTCCTTTGGCGATGTCGTGGAAGAAGGCGGCGAGATAGAGGATGTCTTGTTTTTCAAAGGACTGCATCAGCGCGGAGGCGTAGGGCAGTTCGTGGCTGTGCATGTCTAGGGCAAGACGGCGGACGTTGCGGACGACGGCGAGGATGTGGTCGTCCACAGGATAGATGTGGAACAGGTCATGCTGGAGCAGGCCGACGATTTTTTCCCACGCGGGCAGGTAGCGGCCCAACACGCCATAGAGGTTGAGAAAGCGCAGGGTTTGGGTCAGTCCGTTGCCGCGGCGGAAAAAGCCGGCGAAGCAGCGGCGGTTTTCGGGATTTTGGTAGAAGCTGCGGTTGATTTTACGCGTTGCGCCCCACCAAGCGCGCAGGGTTTGCGGTTCGAGCGCGGTAATGTCGTTGCGCTGCTGCATGATTTCAACGATTTTGAAAATGTGTTCGGGTCGTCTGAAAAAAATATCGGTGTGCCGCGCGGCGATTTGGTTGTTCACTTGGATGTAGTCGTCGTCAATCCGCAGGGTAACGCGCATCGGCGTCGAGGAAACGCGGCTTTGCAGCATGGGCGTGAGGATGCCGCTTAATTGTTTGACGGTTTTAATCGCGCGGTAAAACACGCGCATCAATTCTTCGCTTTGGCGGCGGAGGTTCACACCCTTATAGCCCATGCTTTCGGCGACTTGCGGCTGCAAATCGAACAGCAGGCGGTCTTCGGCGCGTTTTGCGTTTAAATGCAGATGGATGCGGATGTGGGCGAGGCGGCGGTAGCCGTGTGAAAGCATGCCGGCTTCGGTGCGCGTCAGAATGCCTTGTTTGACCAGCGCAGGCAGGTTGGCCGCCAAGCCTTGCGCCTTCGCTATCCAAAGCAGGGTATGGATATCGCGCAGACCGCCGGGACAGCTTTTGATGTTCGGTTCCAATACCGCTCCCGAACCTTGCGATTTGGCATGGCGGTGTTCCATCTCCACCAGCTTTGCTTCGATAAACGCGGCTACATTGCGTTGCGCGTTCATTTTTTCCGTCAACTCGTCCGCTGTTTGGCGGTTGCCGAACAAAAAACGAGCCTCTAAAAACGCCGTGTCCCCCGTAATATCATCGCGCACGCTTTCGCACAGTTCGTCAACGCTGCCGCTTTTGACCGACGGCGAAAGTTTCATATCCCATAAAGCCTGCACGAAAGCCGCAATTTTTTCCTGAAGGTCGTCTGAAACGGTTTTAGGCGACACGACTGCCAAATCTAAATCAGAATAAGGATACAGCTCGCCGCGTCCGAAGCCGCCGGTCGCCATCAGGCATAACGCGCTGTTTGGAAAATGCTCTGCCCACAATGCCGCCAACAAGGTTTCGACTGCCGCCGTGTATTCCCTGAAAAATACCGACACGCGGTTGGCTTTCAAATAATGCGCTTCGGCGGCAGTGCGTTGCTGTTTGAAGGTTTCCAATGCTGAAGACAGGTTTGCAGACATTTTTTATTCTTTCGAGTTATGGGGAGAGGGGAGGTGGATGATTCGGCGGTCAAATATCGTTTTCAGACGACCTCTGTTGGGCATCAGAGGGATTGGTCATCAGGTTTAGCAGCTCCTGCGGCGGCATCAGCAACTGATACGCCGCTACACCCAAAGCCGTCGCCATTTTTTCAATATTCGACAACGCAATGTTCCAGCGTTTGCGCTCCACAGCCGATACATAAGTCCTGTCCAAACCGCATTGCCGCGCCAGCTCTTCCTGAGACCAGCCTTTATTCACACGGAAAAGCCGCATGTTGTACGCCAAGACAGCCCGTAAATCCTGCTCGTCAGGCAGTTCGGCAGGCGGAGTCAATTTATTGCTCATGATTTTGTTTCCGGATAAATGGTTGAATTTAAGAATTTGCTGTTACGGATTTTACTTCACATAAAAGCCAAAAAAAGGGGTGGCAACTGCCACACCCAAACACACACACATCAAGAGGAAAGAGATAGAGAGTATTAAATCAAAGCAGATGCATCATCTACTGATCAGAAAATCTTGAGGACTTTGAGAAGTGTCGTCTCAGCTCCAATGTCGGCGATTATAAATGAAACTCAATTTGGAGCTTTGATTCAAATCAAGTCTGAGGATTATTTATAAAATAAATTTTAAAGATAGGTTATGTTAATTGAAAACAGGGGTAGATTGAAGGCAATTCATCTATTTTTATTTTAGATTGTGAACAAAATCCGTGCATCCTGCCGAAAATTCCTCTATAATGCCTGCTTATTCGGAATGTAGCGCAGCCCGGTAGCGCACTTCGTTCGGGACGAAGGGGTCGGAGGTTCGAATCCTCTCATTCCGACCAAATATAAAAACCTGCTTTGATTGCATGATCAAAGCAGGTTTTTTCATATCGTGGTTTTAAGTCTGAATCCTGACATTTTAATAGGGTGGGAAATGACAATGGTTTCCTAGTGTATCCAGCTATATCCCCTGTTTTGTTTTCAGACGACCTTTGTCTTTATGGCTTTTACCTAAAAAATGCAAAATTCCCAGATGTTTTCACTATACTGCTTTTTGATATTCAGTTAAGAACCGTTAATCCGTTCGCGTATAATTTCAAGTTTTCCCAACAAGGCAGATGGTGTTTTATGTCTTCCAACCAACCCCGTCAAACTTGGTCCAACCGTTTGACTTATATCCTTACCGTTGCCGGCGCGACTGTCGGTTTCGGCGCGACGTGGCGTTTCCCGTATTTGGTCGGTGAAAACGGCGGCGGCGCGTATGTGTTTTTATTCTGTATCGCCATGTTTGTTATCGGTATTCCGATGATTTTGGTGGAAAACGTCATCGGACGGCGCAAAGGTGTGAATGCGCTGGATGCGTTCGGCGGCTCGATGAACGGCAAACCCGTCGCCAAAATTTGGAAACTGGTCGGCTGGATGGGCTTGCTCGGATCGTTCGGCATTATGGCGTATTACATGGTGCTCGGCGGCTGGGTGATCAGCTATATCGTTAATATTATTAGCGGAAACCTGAATATTTCCAGCCCTGTCAGCGGCGAACTAACGAAAAGCTTCTTTACCGAACACATCGAAAACAGCCCTTGGGAAATTGCGTTCTACACTTTCTTGTTTGTCGTTGTGAACCAATGGATTTTGGTCAAAGGCGTCATCGGCGGCATTGAAAAAGCGGCGAAATACCTGATGCCGCTGCTGTTTTTATTCCTGATTGCCATGGTCGTGCGCAACGTTACCCTGCCGGGCGCGATGGAAGGGATTACTTTCTATCTGAAGCCTGATTTCAGCAAGATTACCGCCGAACTGTTCGTCTTTGTTTTGGGACAGGTATTCTTCGCCCTGAGCTTGGGTTTCGGCGTGATGATTACCTTGTCCAGCTATTTGGATAAAAACGAAAATTTGGTGCAAACCGCAGTCATTACCGCAATTACCAACACCATCATCGCCGTACTTGCGGGCTTTATGATTTTCCCGTCGCTCTTCAGCTTCGGCGTCGCGCCCAATTCCGGCCCGACTTTAGTGTTCCAAAGTTTGCCGATCGTGTTCTCGAATATGTGGGCTGGACCTGTGTTCGCCGTGATTTTCTTCTCGTTGCTCCTGATTGCCGCGCTGACAACTTCGCTGACGATTTATGAAGTATTGATTACGACGATTCAGGAGAAAACCAAAATCCGCCGTACCGCCGCGATTACGATTGTATTGGCTGCCATCTTCATCTTCGGCAACATCCCGTCCATTTTGAGCTATGGTCCGTGGAAAGACGTTTCCGTGTTCGGCAAAAATATTTTCGATGCTTTTGACTACATCAGCGGCAACATCTTGTTTATGCTGACCGCGCTCGGCTCCGCGCTGTTTGTCGGTTTCGTGATGAAGGACGAAGCGAAGGACGAATTACTTTATAAAGGCAACCATACGACGGTCAATATTTGGTTTGCCTATGTGAAATACCTCGTGCCGTTGGTGATTTTGCTGATTTTCGTCAGCAACCTGTTGTAATGGTGTGTAAGGTTGTCTGAAAACTTTAAACTGCCTTATATTTCAGTATTGATAAAGCTTGTTCAGGCGGTTGATGTAAGCTGGGTTCTGTAAATGACAGGACTCAGCTTTTTTGATTTCTAGTCGAATTGTTGATGGCCATAGTCTGCTTATATTTGATTACGGTGGTTAAGCGCGAAGAGATAGTCGGGAGCCTGCTCAAATTTCAGGGCAAGGGGTCGTCTGAAAAGGAGGAATATTACAATAGGTTTACGGTTGCTTAAATCTACAAAGTTGGCTGCTTGTGATAAAGTTACGTTTGATTATGGCCGTATGAATTCTGATGCGGCTTTTTTGTACACAAAGGATTGTTATGTTGCTGTCCCCAACCCGCGCCCGCACGATTGCCGCTGCGGTCATGATGTTGTTTGCGGTGCAAGTTTCCGCCGCCAGGCAGGATAATGCCGTCGAGGTGAAAACACCGAAAGACGTGAAACAGATTATTCAAAAGAGAAACCGCTTTACGCCTGATGAATTCAAGGTCGAGCAGGCTCGCCGTGTGAATATACAAAACCGTGCAAATCAGATATTTACCTTGTTGAGCGGCGAAATACTGTTGCAGAAAGGTGATGCCGGTACGGCGTTGGCAACATACATGATGATGTTGAACAATACCAAATCGCCGGAGGTGGCGGAACGCGCTTTAGAAATGGCGGTTTCGCTCAATGCGTTCCAACAGGCGGAAATGATTTATCAAAAATGGCGTGAAATCGAACCTGTTCCGGGTAATGCGCAAAAACGTATGACTTGGCTGCGCAATATCTTGCTGGGGCAGGGCGATAAGACCTTGAATGGTTTGGATGATATTTTGGCCAATGCCAGCGAAGAACAGAATCAGCGTATTTTCCTGCTGTTGGCTCAAGCGGCAATCCAGCAGCCGGGGTTGGCAGAGAAGGCTTCGTCACAAGTCCATAAGGAAGCTTTGAAATATAAAGATTTGCCGGAAGCTGCAATTGCCGATGTAATTTTCAGTGCGCAAGGCGGTAAAAAGAAACATGCCATTGCGGCATTGCAACGTTTGGCAGGGCTGGATGCAGAGATGCTGCCGCCGACTTTACTGACTTTGCGGCTGATGGCGCAACGCAGTCCCGAGATATTAAACGGCTTCTTCGAGCAAACGGATACGCGCAATCTTTCGCCCGTATGGCAGGAGTTGGAAATCGTCAACCTGATTTCCAATAAACAAAACGACAAAGCCTATGCGCGCCTGCGTACGCTGTTGGAAAATAACCCGAATCCCGATTTGTATATTCAGGCAGCGTTGTTGGCAAGTAATCGTAAAGACGATATTTCGACGATTATCAATTATTTGGATAAAGCGTATAACATCGGAACAAGCGAACAACAAAGCCGTGCCGCCCTGATTGGTGCGATGGCTTATGCCGATGTTAAAGACTATCCCAAAGCCAAACAATGGCTTGCCAAAGTTGTTTCCCCCAGTTATGTTTTTGATAAAGCAGTTTTCGGTGCTTCATTAGAGGCCGAACAAGGAAACGGTAAGGCAGCTTTGGCAGAAGCACGTCGGGCGCAAAGCCTGCCGGAACAGGAAGGGCGTTATTTCGGCAGTAAGGAATTGCAACGGGTTACCCTGTTTGCTTTGTCCAAACACGATAATTTGCAAGAAGCATTGTCCGAGCTGAATAAAATGTTGCCCAAGATAAGCCGGCAGCCGGATGCCATGGAGCAGTTGCCTGATGTTTTGTACCAACGAGCCATGATTTATGACCGTATGGGCGATCAGGGCAAGGCAATTGCCGATTTGCGCCGCGTAGTTGAATTGGCACCGGATAACGCCAATGGTTTGAATGCGTTGGGTTATATTTTGCTGTCCCCAACCAAGAAAAATTTAGACGAAGCCTTTAAACTGATTCAGGCTGCTTATCAAATTGAGCCGGAAAACCCTGCCATCAATGACAGTTTGGGTTGGGCTTATTTTCTGAAAGACGATGTGCAAACCGCATTGCCTTATTTGCAATATGCGTTTGAAAAATATCCCGATGCAGAAGTTGCCGCACACTTGGGCGAAGCATTGTGGGCATCCGGAGAGCAGGAAAAAGCCAAAAAAATATGGACGGACAGCCTGAAGGGTGAAGGCGATATGAAAATATTGCGGGAAACCATGAAGCGTTTCGGCGTGGAGACTGCTCCTAAACCAACGAAAAAAGCCCAATCGGGGCGTTCCGTAAAATCGAAATAATGAAAGGGGTCGTCTGAAAACAAGGCATTGGAAGAAGCCAAGATGATAGACCGTTTTCAGACGACCTCTGGGAGTATTTATGAAATTACAAACCATAGTATCTATTGCAACACTGACTTCGCTTGCCGCTTGTGTGCACCCTAATTTGTCTCAGCAAAATGATTGGAAGCCGGCGGAGAATGTCAATGATTTCACTGCGGACGGAAGATTGGCAGTAAAAGTCGAAGAAAAAGGCTCTTACGCCAATTTTGACTGGTCCTATCAAAATCAAGTCCAAACCATTAGCGTCAATACGCCTTTGGGCAGTACGGTCGGACAGTTATGTAAAGACAATCAAGGTGTATTGGCAGTAGACAGTAAAGGTCGAGTCTATCAGGCAGAAACAGCAGAAGAGCTCAGCAACAAACTTTTGGGCTATGAATTGCCTGTTCAATATCTGCATATTTGGGCGGATGGCAAACGCGTTGCCAATGCGCCATATCGATTGTTGCCCGATGGCCGTTTGGAACAATTCAATTGGACTATTACACGCAGCACCAATAGCGAAGGCAAGCCGAAAATCCTTCAATTGGAAAATGCCAAATTAAATGTCCGTCTGGTATTTGACGAAGTCAACCACGAACCTGCTGCCAGCGATCAGACGCAATGTGCAGCCCGCCTTAAAAAATAAAAAAAGAGCTTGATATGGACATTCCTTCCGACGCTCAAGCCTTTCCCGCGCCTGCTAAGTTGAATCTCGATTTGCGTATTACGGGCAGAAGGGATGACGGATATCATAATTTAGAAAGTATTTTCTGCTTTGTCGGGCTGTATGATACCGTCTGCCTGAAGCCACGAGACGATAAAAAGATTATTCTGCATAATCCCACTGAAGGTATTCCCTGCGAACAAGATTTGGCTTATCGTGCCGCACTTTCTTTGCAGCAACATACCGGTTCCTGTCGTGGTGTGGAAATCTGGTTGGAGAAAAAGATTCCGACAGGGGGAGGATTGGGCGGAGGCAGCTCCGATGCGGCAACCGTGTTAACCGTGTTGAATCAATGGTGGCAATGTCGGCTGACAAGGCAACAGCTTATTGATTTGGCGGTCAGTTTGGGTGCGGATGTGCCGTTTTTCGTTTTTGGGCAAAGTGCTTTTGCACGAGGAATCGGTGAGCAATTAGTCAAAATAGAAATTCCTAAACAATGGTATGTGATAGTCAAACCGTCGGTACATGTTTCTACTGCTAAAATTTTCTCGCATGAGAACTTGACACGAAATTCCAAACCAAGCATAATGCCGACTTTCCAATCTTTGCAGCCGTTTAGAAATGATATGCAGGCTGTTGTTTTTCAGGAATATCCTGAGGTTTGGAAAGCTTATTGTGAATTATCCGAATATGGTTCTGCGCTAATGACAGGATCCGGAGCATGTATATTTCTCTCTACGGATAGTCGGCAAGAAGCAAACAATATATACCAACAAGTTTCACAATCATATGAAGCATATTGTGTTGAAGGTTTAGACGTTCATCCTTTGTTTCAAATGATTTGATAAAGTTGGGGAGTCGTCAAGCGGTTAAGACACTGGAT
>NZ_KV821461.1:0-712 GCF_001815675.1 Neisseria sp. HMSC065D04 | reverse complement strand
AGGTGCAGGTGTGGTTTCTTCTATCATCGCTTAATTGAAGGATATCGATAAATGGCAAACCAAAAAATCCGTATCCGCCTGAAAGCTTATGATTACAGCCTGATCGACCGTTCTGCACAAGAAATCGTTGAAACTGCAAAACGTACCGGTGCCGTTGTAAAAGGTCCGATTCCGTTGCCGACTAAAATCGAACGTTTCAACATTCTGCGTTCTCCTCACGTGAACAAAACTTCTCGTGAACAATTGGAAATCCGCACCCACTTGCGCCTGATGGACATCGTGGACTGGACTGACAAAACTACCGATGCACTAATGAAACTGGACTTGCCAGCCGGTGTTGATGTAGAAATTAAAGTTCAATAATAGTTGCTTTTGATAGAAAGCCGAATGGTTTATCCGTTCGGCTTTTTATTTATTAACCCATTGAAGCATTTATGGTGGATTCAAATAGAAATAGGGCATTCTGTTGATTGGTATTTTGCACAATCGAGACTTTATGGATGGAATTGAGTTTTTGAATTTTATAGTGGATTAAAATTGCAATGATACGGTGTTGCCAACGCCCTTATGTACTACCCGTACACGGCGGGCGTTGCCGCCTTGTCTCATTTTTATTTTAATCCACTATATTAGGTCTTGCTTACTGTTAAAGATCAATATGTGCATCATTGGAAATCGGAGACCTTTGCAAAATTCCCCAAAATCCCCTAAA
>NZ_KV821460.1:0-360 GCF_001815675.1 Neisseria sp. HMSC065D04 | reverse complement strand
GTTGAGGGTAACAACAAAATTCCTCTGAAAATAGAGTAATAAGCAATGGGGGATGGCGATTATCCTTATACACGCTCACTGCTTCCAAGTTGATTTTCCTACTTGGACTATTCTCCTTTCTAAAACTTTTTAATTCATATTTTTTTCCATTAACCAATATACTGTTATGGATTATTTCTTCTATTCCATCTATTCCGTTGATTTCGTCTATTTCTTCATTATGGATGGTAATACAGTGTGATGCCGAAAATAACGCATCATTCGTTTTGAAAAGGCTTAATTTGTAATTCTGATCATCACATGATTTATCTTCATTTTTGATAGACTGAATTTCCTGGGCGATGCAAAAGCCGGATGAAA
>NZ_KV821459.1:0-208 GCF_001815675.1 Neisseria sp. HMSC065D04 | reverse complement strand
TTAATTCTATGAAATATGGCTTATTTAATTCTGCATCCGGTAATACCTGAACTTTATGTTTGCCGGCAAAACAACCGGATAATGCTATTACAGCCGAAAAGATAAATACTTTCCTTATCATACTTAAAATAAGCTCCATAATTTACTGATATTTCACAAAATTCTAAAATCAATTGCTCCAAAGCTGGCTTTTAGAAATTTTTCAGAC
>NZ_KV821458.1:0-881 GCF_001815675.1 Neisseria sp. HMSC065D04 | reverse complement strand
AAAATAGGACAGTAGCGCATCGTCAAATCGGGCGTAATCAGACAATACGGTTCGCAGATACCGCTTAATATTCGCCCACACCTTCTCAATCGGGTTGAGCTCAGGTGAATAAGGTGCAAGAGGCAATACCTTATGTCCCCATTTTTCCGCCATTTTCCGTAAGACACCCATACGGTGAAATCGTGCATTATCTAAAATAATCACCGATTTTTGAGTCAATGCGGGCAGTAGGCATTGCTGAAACCACGCTTCAAAAAAGACTCCGGTCATCGTATTTTGATAAACCATCGGAGCAATCAGCCGGTTGCCGACTTGTGCGGACACCAGAGATAAGCGCCGGTATCTTTTTCCACTTATCTGCGCTTTCACTATTTGCCCTTTCGGGCTGCGGGCATAGGGACGGAACAGGTAGCGGTCAAATCCTGTTTCATCCAAATAAACACGTTGGTAGTCGGAAAATTCGGCCAGCTGTGTCAAATAATGCGTTACTTTGGCTGGGTCTTGTTCTTTGTAAGTGGTGGTCTTTTTTTGCGCGTCATCCCCATCTGTTTGAGTGCATAGCAAACGGCGGCTGGCGTACAATCAAAATGTTTGGCGATTTCATGCAGATAGGCATCCGGGTGTTGCCCAACATATTGAGCCAGTTTTTGCCTATCCAATTTGACAGCATTTAGACCGGTAACTTGATGTTTTAGGCTGCCTGTTTGTTTTTTAAGGCGAATCCACAGGTAAAGCGTGTTTCTTGACAGGTTAAACGTTGCTGCGGTTTGGCTGATGTTTTTGCATTGTTCGTAATAGTTTAAAGCTTTGTTTCTTAAGTCCGCAGAGTATGCCATGGTTAGACCTTCAAAGTTGAGTATTGTACCATTTTGTTTTTAATT
>NZ_KV821457.1:0-29146 GCF_001815675.1 Neisseria sp. HMSC065D04 | reverse complement strand
CAGGGTAAGCCTAATCAGGGTAAGCCTAATCAGGCTGAGCCTAATCAGGCTGAGCCGACACTAGTAAATACTGATATTCAACAAGTACTGAAAGATAGTAAAGACGGAGATGTAGGGGACGATGTTCCCGAAGCGTCAGAGAGTGCGGAACCCATCAGCATCAACATCGGCGATTTTGCGATTACTGACGACTGGGAGCCTGAAGACAAAAAAGCGTTTAACGCAAAACTTCGCCGCTCACAAATCCCAAGCCTTGAAGACAAACGAATCAAAGACGCGCTGATTGAGTTTACAGGCTATTGGGGAGCAAGAGGCGATATGCAAACGCAGGCGATGTGGGAACACAAGTTTTTTCAATCGCTGACACGCTTAAAGGCAAGAGGCGAATTGGGCGCGGTAAGACAAGACCCTGCACATAAACGCTTGGATGTGCGAACTGCTGACGGTATGCCGGTAGTTAAAAAATCATCAGGGCTTCGACCATTGGGGAAATTTTGAAAATGACTGAGCAATTTGAAATCTTAGCAAGCCTGGAGGCAGAGCAGTCAGTGTTGGGGGCGATCCTGATCGACAACGATTCTGCAAACTTGCTGACAGACTTAACGCCAAATAATTTTTTCAGCGAAAAGAACGGCCTGATTTTCAAAACCGCCATGTCGATGATTTCAGACGGCCTGCCGGTAGATGTGATTACGCTTGATGCTGAACTTGGTAAGCGTGGATTGAGCGAAGAAACAGGCGGCCTTGCCTACCTGATTGACCTGCACCAAAACACGCCATCGGCGGCGAATGTTGGCCGATATGCGCGGCTGGTGTCAGAAAGTGCGGCAGAGCGTGAATTGCGATTCGCTGCTGAACAAATCGAAAGACTGGCGACAGAACGAGATGGCCGCTCAATCGCCGATAGACAGGCTGAGGCGGTTGCCCTGTTAGACAAAATCAGCGGCACGGCGGCAGGTAGAAGCGAGGAAATGAGCTACGAAGATGCGATAAGGGCAACACTGCATCACTGGGAGCGAATTTCCGAAACAGACGGAATGCTTGGTTTCTCGACTGGCTTCAGTAATTTGGACGAGGCAACAGGCGGCCTGCAACGCGGAAATCTGACAGTGATCGGCGCAAGGCCGGGTATGGGTAAATCGGTTCTTGCTGAAAACATTGCTCGGCACTGCGCGAAAAACGGCCTGTCAGTGCGCTTCCAAAGTTACGAGATGTCAGGCGTGGAACTAACCCAACGCGGAGCATCTGCTGAATATGCGATTGATTACGGCAGGCTGAAGAAATACCGCATGACACAAACGGAAACAGACAATTTTGCCCTGTATATCAACAAGGCGAGAAATTGGAAGTTTGTGATTAATACCGAGATGATCGGAATTGACACAATTGCCGCACGATGCCGATTAGAGAAGCGTAAATCAGGGCTTGACCTGCTTGTTGTAGACCATCTGCACCTGATGCCGCGGAAAGGCGTGAACGAGGTTGCCGAACTTGATGATATTACGGCACGGCTGAAACGCCTGGCGATGGAACTGCAAATTCACGTCTTGCTTGTTGCACAGCTTAACCGAGCGACAGAAAAGCAGGCAGACAAACGGCCAAGCCTTGCAGACCTCCGAGGAAGTGGCGGTATTGAACAAAACGCAAACTTGGTACTGATGCCATACCGTGAGGGCTACTACGATTCCGAAGCACCGCAAGGAACGGCGGAATTAATTATTGCGAAGAATCGAGACGGTGAGCGTGGTGTACTTGATTTGACGTGGGAGGGGCAATATCAAAGGTTTGGAGAGTATGAGTATTACAACTAAGCAAACCTGTTACCACTGCGCCCACGCGGATTTCAAAGCCGAATCGGAAAGCACCATGCGCGGGTTTGCGAAATGCACAAAGGCGCGAAATGCAGAGGAGCGGGCGACGTACTACCACGGCGGGCATATCTGCCATCTGAAAGACTTTTGGTCGGGTGGTAGCGGTTTTGAAGCCGCGCCGGCGGCGACGATGGCGAAGCGTAGAAGTGAATTTGAAAAATGGAGAACGAAAAAATGATGAAAGTGTGTAGCAGATGCGGGGAAGAAAAGCCGTTGAGCGAGTATCACAAAAGCGGCTTGGATGCCTATGGGAACAGTATGTTTAAGTCCAAATGCAAGGAGTGCGTCAGCATTGAGGCAAAGTATTACCGCGAAAACAACAAAGAGGCACTAAAACAAAAACGCCAAGAACTGCGAGAAAAGGCCGCTCCCGATGTGGGTGTCTTGATGCGCGAAGCGGCGCAAATGGCAAATCAGTCATTCCCACTTTTAAGCCCTGCCTACTGGAACACGGGCGCAGCTAAACGAGTTTACGAAGAATTGGGGTTGAAATGGACGTTTTAAGTTTGCCCTACCCTATCAGCACTAACCGTTATTGGCGGACGTTCCGAAACCGTCAAATCGTGAGCAAAGAGGCGGTGGCATACAAGGCGCGGGTTGCCGCCATCGCCACTGAAAACGGAATCAAACCGACCGCTAAGACGGTAAGCCTGACTGTGCAGCTAGTCCCAAAGGCAAACAAAGACGGGTCGGCAAGCAAAGTCTGTTTGGATTTGGATAACTGCCTGAAAGTCTGCCTTGACGCATTACAGGGCGTCGCCTACGAAAACGACAATCAAGTCAGGCGCATTGTTGCTGAATATGGCAGCGAACCGCTTGCAGGCGGCGGGTTGGTGGTAAGGGTCGAGGAGCTGGAATGAGCGCAATCAGAAAAGCCGCTAAAGGCGAGCAATGCACACTAAACATCGCTGGTGTGTGCAATTACAACCCCGAAACCGTCGTCTTTTGCCATTTCCCAAGCGAGACGCACGGCATGGGGCTGAAAAGCGATGACTTGAGCGGCGGTTTCGGGTGTAGCTCCTGTCATGACGTAATCGATGGTCGGTCGCATATCAAGTTGAGCCGCGAGGACAAAGAGTTTTATATGCGCCGGTCGCAATTCCGCACGATACGCCGCCTTGAAGAATTGGGGATTATCAGTGTGAAAGGCCGTCTGAAATGAACGAAGCGAAATTCCTACTGAAGCCGCAAAACAAAAAGGAAGTCATGCGGACGATTTGGGACAACCTGAACGGGTGGTTTGAAAACGGTAATTTAGACATCACGATCCGCCCGCACAAATCCAAACGGAGCGTCGAACAAAACCGCCGCTTATGGAAAATCTACGGGGAGTTGGCGGATAAGGCATGGGTAAACGGCAGGCGGTATAGCGCGGAAACGTGGCACGAGTATTGCAAAGGCGTGTTACTGGGCTTTGATATTAAAGCCATGCCCGACGGCACAGAAGTCAAAACGCCGATAAGCACGACAACGCTTAATACGGCTGAGATGACGGATTATCAAAACCGCTTGCAATCATGGGCGGCTGGGGAATTTGGAATAATTTGGGAGTTTTGATGTACAAGAACGTGGAACAAGTCTTACGAGATGTTTATAAAATTCAAGGTGTGCGAATGGAGCCGCTGAACAACACGGCGTCCGTCTGCGCATGGTGCGAAAGCAAGGGTGTGATGGGCGGCGGCGGGGATTTGACGCAAGCCGAAACACACGCGAACGCCGCGATGATTATCAGCCGCATAGAGCGCGTGTTAAACCGCTACGAGTTGGCGGCGGTAGAGTGTAAATACAGCAGCGACTTGAGCGGGATTATCGACCTGACGGCCTACATCGAAGAGCAAAACGACGGCGTGAATCTGTTACTGTGTGATGCGATATTGTCTAATCTGTTCACGGGATGCCCAAAACAGACAAATATTATGGACAGGTATGATGTGTCAAAAGCAACAGTATGGCGGCAACAAAAAAAAGTCAGTCAAATCATCGCTCGATTAGAAGAGACCGCGCAAATAAAACTCTATGACGAGTTTAAACGCTGTGGCATAATTTCATAACCCACATTACTACACAAAAAGGATGAAAAATGAAGAATCTGATTCTTGCTGTTGTTGTCGCTACTGGACTGGCAGGATGCGCGGCGGCGATTGAGCCGAATCAACAGCAGTTAGCGGCTGCGACATATCCAGACCCGATGCCGCCTAGTCAGTTTGAGAAGGCGATAAAAGAATGGGCGGTCGATAATCTTGTTGACCCTGATTCTATGAATATTCGCAGTGTTGACACAACACCAGCGCGTAAAGGGTGGATTGCGGCTTGTGCAAAAATTGATCCGTCAATGGGTAATTGTATGACGCGTATGTTTTACTTTGGTCATATCTTCAACGCGCGTATTAACGCAAAAAATCAGCATGGTGGATATACAGGCTTTAAGGACTACGCCTTTGTTGTGCGTGGCGACCAAATCAGCTATGGCGTTGAAACTGAAAAAATTTCTAATATGAAATTGTTCTAACATATTGACTGTGTGAAACCTTTTAGATACAATTATGTTATAGTTTGGAAATAGCTATATAAACCGCCTTTATTGGGCGGTTTTTGCGTTTTCAGGCGACCTGAATTTCAGGTTTTCTAGCCGTGCTGTAACTGGCAAAAGGCAAGGGGCGGCGTAGCCGCTAAGGAAGATGACGCGGACGCTTCCAAATAAACTAGGGGGTCGCGCCCCACTCTCCTTTGTTGACGCTCTTTAAAAACGCGGAGCAAGTGAAACAGCGTTTGCCCGGCCTAATGGTCGCCTGCCATGACAGGCTGTAAAGTGGTTCTTGCACATAGCCCCCTGCCGTTATCGGTATGGGGCTATCCATTTTTTCATGATGTATTACTCTCCTTTGCCGTCTAATTCTGATTAACATCGGAATCAGGCGGCTTTCTTTTTTCTGTGAGGTTCGATATGAGCGAGAAAGAAAAACGCCCTATCGGGCGTCCGACGAAGTATAGCCAAGAAATGGCTGATAAGATTTGCGAACAAATCGCGCATGGTAAAAGTTTGCGTGCCGTCTGTGCTGAAGATGGTATGCCACCAATGAAAACTATTTACCGTTGGCTGGAGGCTAACGAAGAGTTTCGCCATCAATACGCGCGCGCGAGAGATAAGCAGGCGGACTATTTCGCGGAAGAGATTATCGAGATTGCCGATAACGCGGAAGCAGAAAGCGCGTCAGTGGCAAAGGCTAAATTACAGATAGACGCCCGCAAATGGGCAGCGTCAAAGATTGCGCCGAAGAAATACGGCGACAAATCGGAACTTGATGTTAAGTCAAGCGATGGCAGTATGACGCCGACGGTGCGCTTAGATGCTGAAGAATATCGCAAGATAGCCAAAGAGGTTTTGGGAAAGGTTTAGCATAAAATGCTAATCTTATGAACGGCTACAATGCCATTTTTAATTAATCTTCCAAAGGAATTTAAAATAAAATGGCATTAGAGCAATTCAGCAAAGAAGAAATATCGGTCATCCGCGATTTAAGCTCTATCAATCTGTATATGTTCACGCGCTGGATGTTCCGTGAGCGTCGCGGTTATCAGTGGCTTCAGGCGCGGCACCATGAGTTAATCTGCGACGCGCTTGAGCGTGTCTTTAACGGCGAAACAAAACGGCTGATTATCAACATTCCGCCGCGTTATTCGAAAACGGAAATCGCGGTTGTGAACTTCATCGCGTGGGCGATGGGGCGTGTGCCTGATTGTGAGTTTATCCATGCGAGCTATTCGGCAACACTGGCGGTCAATAACTCTGTGCAAATCCGAAACTTGGTACAGCATGAGGAGTATCGGGCGATATTTCCGAATGTGGGACTTGAAAGCGAAAGCAGCAGCCATTGGAAGACGACCGCAGGCGGCGTAATGTACGCAACAGGTGCAGGCGGTACGATTACAGGTTTTGGCGCGGGTAAGCAACGGGACGGTTTCGGCGGGTGCATCATCATTGACGACCCCCACAAAGCTGACGAAGCCCGAAGCGAGGTCAGGCGGCAAAACATCATCGACTGGTTTCAAAACACGGTCGAATCGCGGAAGAATAGCCCTGACACGCCGATTATTCTAATCATGCAACGCCTGCACGAGAAAGATTTGGCGGGCTGGCTGCTTGACGGTGGCAACGGCGAAGAGTGGGAGCATTTGTGCTTATCCGCCATTCAGGAAGACGGTACGGCGTTGTGGCCTGAAAAGCACGACATCGAGACGCTGCGCCGCATGGAGCAAGCCGCGCCGTATGTGTTTGCCGGGCAGTATTTGCAACGCCCTGCCCCGCCCGATGGCGGTACATTCAAACCTGACAATCTGCAATTTGTGAAAGCCCTGCCCGCTGGAAATATCAGATGGGTGCGCGGATGGGACTTAGCGTCCACCGCAAACGACGGAGACTACACGGCAGGCGGCAGGCTTGGCGTTACAGAAGACGGGCGGTATATCATCGCCAATATCGTGCGCGGTCAGTACGGCGCAGACGAGCGGGATAGGATATTGCGAAACACGGCGCAGAAAGACGGCGTGAAAACAAAAGTGTCTATCCCACAAGACCCCGGGCAGGCGGGTAAATCGCAAACCCTGTATCTAACCCGTCAATTGGCGGGTTTTTCTGTATCTGCTAGTCCTGAATCGGGCGACAAGGTAACACGCGCCGAGCCGTTCGCGGCACAGGTCAACATCGGTAATGTGATGGTGTTGGATGACGGCACATGGGATACAGACGCGCTGATTGCTGAGATGCGTATGTTCCCAAACGGGCAGCACGACGACCAAATAGACTGTTTGAGCCGCGCATTTGGCGAGCTACTGGATACCCGTACGGGCATGATTGATTTTCTGCGTTCGCAGGTCGAGAAGAGCAAATGAGTAAAAAGACACCTTTATCACAAGGCTTTATTGCCCGCGTTGCTGCCGGTGTCCGTTATGCCTTTACCGGCAATGCGGATGCTTGGATGGACGCAGGCGAGCCTTTAGCCCCTGTCGCACAGCAGGCAGAGGGTCGGCGGTTCGATTATGAACCGTTCTACAACGTCGGGCATTCCAAGCCGCGTGAACGTGAGGCGATAGGCTTTGCGCAATTACGCGCGCTTGCCGATAACTACGACGTGTTGCGCTTGGTCATCGAGAAGCGCAAAGACCAAATGGAGAGTTTGAAATGGACGATCCAAAAGCGTGATATTGAGTCAACCAAAGCCAACGAATCACAGCGCAAAGACCGAAAGGTCGATGAAGCAATCGCATTTTTTCAGTCGCCTGACAAAGAACATACATGGGCGGACTGGCTGCGTATCTTGCTGGAAGACCTGTTCGTTATTGACGCGCCGTGCATCTATCCGCGTAAGACACTTGGCGGCGACTTATACGCCCTTGAAGTGATAGACGGCGCAACGATTAAGCGCGTGTTGGATAACACGGGGCGTATGCCATTGCCGCCCGATACAGCGTATCAGCAAATATTGCACGGCATGGCAGCGGTTGACTACACAGCGGACGAGTTGATTTACCGTTCGCGGAATAACCGAAGCTACAAGGTTTACGGCTATTCGCCTGTCGAGCAAATCATCATGACCGTGAACATTGCCCTAAAACGGCAACTTCACGCGCTTGAGTATTACACAGTGGGCAGTGTGCCCGATGCTTTGGTTGGTGTGCCTGAAGCGTGGTCGGCTGACGAAATTCGGCGATTCCAAGAATACTGGGATTTGCTGTTGTCGGGCGAGACGGCGGAACGGCGCAAAATGCGTTTCGTGCCGGGCGAGTTATCCCGAAACTTCAAGGAGACTAAGCAGCCGCCGCTAAAAGACGTTTACGACGAATGGTTGGCGCGTGTCGTCTGCTTCGCGTTTAGTGTTGAGCCTACCCCGTTCGTGGCACAGGTAAACCGAAGCGTAGCGGAAACGAGCCGCGAACAATCGTTGTCCGACGGCATGAGCAGCCTGAAGAACTGGGTGAAAGCCCTGATTGATGACGTGCTTGCCCGCTACATGGATATGGCGGCGTATGAGTTTGTTTGGCGGGAGGAAGAATCACTCAACCCGAAAGAACAGGCGGAAATCTACGCCATCTACAAAAACGCAGGCATCTTAGCCGCTGACGAAATCCGCGCCGAACTGGGTAAGGAGCCGTTACCGGAACAAGAACAGCCTGTTCCGAATAAGCAAGACGACCAACGGCCTGAAGAGCAGCCGAACCAAGAGGCTGAAAAACTGGGAAAGTCGGAAAGCCCAATGAGCGAAGCCGAAGCCGCCGCGCTTATTGAGGCTTATTTGCTGACGCGTGTGGACGGCATGGCTGAACAAATCGCCGCGCTGATTGATGGTGCTGCTGTTGACTGGCAGGCCGATGACCTGACCGCCGAACTGAATCGGGTAGCCAAAATCATTACCGACGGTTTGGATTTCGGCGACTGGGCGGGCTTGTCCGATGTGGTCGAGCCGATAATCAGGCGGGCGGCGGAAGATGGGGCGGTTGCTGCATTGTTGCAGGTAATGCCTGACCCCGCCGTCGGCATGGTTACGAATATTCGCAGCCGTGCCGTCAAGTGGGCGCATGACCGAGCCGCCGAAATGGTCGGCATGAAGTGGGTGGGCGGCGAGCTTATCCAAAACCCTGCCGCCGAGTGGCAAATCACAGAGGGAACGCGCGACATGATACGCGCCCAAGTGGTCGAGGCCATGCAAAACGGCGACAGCGTGCAGGAGTTGGCGGGTCGCCTGAAAGAATCCCATGCCTTTAGTAATGCCCGCGCCCGTACCATTGCCCGAACTGAGACGGCGATAGCGGATAACGCAGGCAACTTGATAGGCTGGGCGGAAACAGGGCTTGTTGCCGGAAAGCGGTGGATAACCGCTGAAGACGACAAGGTATCAGAAATCTGCAACACCAACGGCAAGATGGGCGTGATTGGGCTGCATGAGCATTTCGCACATGGCGGCATGACACCGCCCGCCCACCCTAATTGCAGATGTACGGTCGTGCCTGTTTTGGCAGAGGATATGCCGAAAGTTTAGTTTTTACTGGTGGTAGTGATGGGTTTGCCGCTCTCTTTACGGGGGCGGCTTTTTTTGGAGTACAGAATGGCAAAGTTATACGCAGAAATCGCCAAGATGGAAGCGCAGGACGACGGCACCGTCAAAGTTTGGGGTTACGCCTCAAGCGAAGCGGTCGATTCGGACGGCGAAGTCATCGCGGCGGAAGCTATGAAAGCGGCCATTCCCGACTATATGAAGTTTGGCGCGGTGCGTGAAATGCACGGCTCAAACGCGGCGGGAACGGCTATTGAGATTAATGTAGAAGACGACGGGCGCACGTTCTTTGGCGCGCATATCGTTGACCCTGTTGCCGTGACGAAAGTCAAAACAGGCGTTTACAAAGGCTTTTCAATCGGCGGCAGCGTTACCGCCCGCGACGAGTTGAATAAGTCGCAAATTACGGGCTTGAAGCTGACAGAAATCAGCCTTGTTGACCGCCCTGCTAATCCCGACGCGGTGTTTACCTGCTTTAAGGCGGACAAGCCCAAAGACGATGAAGAAACGACGGATAAGGACGACGAGTCAGCCGACAAAGCCGACGAAACGCCAGACGACGATGCCGAAAAGGCAGACGGCGACAAGAAAGATGACAAAGAAGACGACAAGAAAGACGAAGCCGAGAAATCGGCAAGCGTTGAATTGTCCGAATCTGAAATCGCTATCTTGAAAGCAGTTTTGGCAAAGGCTGAGAAGCCGAAAGACGAGCCTGTCGCTAAATCAATGTGGCAAGTCAAATCGTTAGCCGATGTGTTGGCGTCGCTGAAATGGCTGATTGAGGACGCTATCTATGACGATGTGGACGCGGCTGTTATCGCGCAAATCAAAGAATCAGCGGGCAGCCTCGCCGAATCGCTGAAAGCCTTGACGGTAAGCGAAGCTGACAAGCTGGTCGATGGTTTAGCAGCCAAAGCCGATAAATCAGACGACCTTGCTAAAGCCGAATCGGCAGACGAACTGGCAAAAGCACAAGACGCGCTGAAGAAATCGAATGACGCCCTTGCTAAAGCGCAGGCGGAAATCGAAAGTCTGAAGAAACAGGCAGCACCGCCGAAAGGCAGTACCAAAGCCATCGGCAAGGCAGAGGATAACGGCGAAGACCCGCTGAACGGTTTTCAGCCGATTGTAAAGAATGACGGTTCGCTTGATGATGTGGCAACACTCGTCAAGGCAGCACACGCAGGCCGTCTGTAACACCGCTTACAGGCGGTTTTTTTATTTTCAGGAGCTATAAATGAACGTGAATCAAATCACTCAAGAAACGCTTGAACTCATGAAGTCAGCACAAACGAACGGCGAGCCGCTGAATAAAAATTTTACTCAGCCGACCAGTTTTACCACAGGTCTGCAAACCTACGACCTTTCCGCGCCGTCTCAAAAACTCTATCCGGTATTGACCCCTTTGCGTAACCGTATCCCCCGCGTGGGTGGCGGCCGCACCATCGGTTCGAACTGGAAAGCCATTACTAACATCAACGTCGGCAATCAACGCGCGGGGGTTAGCGAAGGTAAACGCGGCGGGGCTATCAATCACGAACTGGTTGAACGAAACGCCCAATTCCGCGGCATCGGTCTTGAAAAAAAGGTACCTTTTGAATCGCAATACGCTGCACGCGGTTTTGAGGACTTAAGAGCGTTGGCAGTTGCCCAGACTCTGCAAGCAACTATGATTGAGGAAGAAAAGATTTTGCTGGGCGGTAACACCAGCCTAAAAGCAGGCGTTACCCCTACTCCGACCGCTGTCGCTTCTAACGACGCGCTGGGTAAAATCAGCACTTCCAGTCTGTCCATCGTCTGTGTGGCTTTGGGCTTGCTGGCATACTGGGACGTCGCAGGCGCAAACAACGGCGCAATCGGTCAAGGTCTGAACATCAAAACTGCCCAAGTTCCCGCCAAAATCACTCGCCCAAACGCTGACGGCTCTACCGATACATTCGGCGGCGGTTCTGCCCAAAAATCTGCGGCTGCTTCCGTTTCCGGTGTTGGTACAGGCAAAAAAGTAACCGCCATGATTCCAGCCGTTCGCGGCGCGGTCGCCTACGCTTGGTACTGGGGTGCAGCCGGTTCTGAAAAACTGGGCGCAATTACCACTGCCGCCAAAGTGGAAATTTTGGCAGACGCCGAGGGTACTCAAACCGCTGCTTCCCTGCCGTCTGAAGACAATTCCACTTCCATCTTGGAGTTTGACGGCCTGTTGACCCAAATCGCCCTGCCTGATTCAGGCGCGTTCTGGTCGGACAACAAAGGCAACGGCTTGACTTCCGACGGCGCGGGCGGTGTGTATGAATTTGAAGAAGCGTTCGCGCATTTCTTTACCCGTTACCGCTTGTCGCCCGATACCATCTACATCAACGCCCGCGATTTGGCAGCGCTGACTAAGCTGATTATCGGCAACGGCGGCGCGCCGCTGATTAAGTTGAAAGTGGACATCGAAAACGCCAATAGCATCCGCGCGGGTGTGGTGGTCGGTTCGTACCTGAACAAAATCACAGGCGACGAACTGAATATCGTGGTACACCCGAACTTGCCGGCTGGTACTTACCTGTTCTACTCGAGCCGTCTGCCGGGATACGTTCAAGGCATCGGCAACTTGCTGCAAGTGCTTACACGCCAAGAGTATTACCAAATCGAATGGCCGCTGCGCTCCCGTGAATATGAATACGGCGTCTATGCGGACGAGTTGCTGCAAGGTATGTTCATGCCTGCGTTTGGTATGATTACCAACGCCGCCTAACCCTAACAAGGTCGTCTGAAATTCAGGCGGCCTTTTCTTTTGGAGAATCGAAATGACAGAAATGGTTAAATTACAAGCCCCTGAGGGCTTTACCGATGTTTCCTTTGGCAGCCAAAGCTACGAAGTGGACGAAAACGGCGTTGTCGAAGTTCCTGCTGAGGCGGCGCAATTCCTGTATCAGTTCGGCTTCGGCAACGTTGCTGCTGAAGCTGTCGAAACTGAAGAGCCTGAAAAAACCAAGCGCGGACGCAAAGCCAAGACCGAGCAGCCGGCAGAACAGCCAGCCGAACAGACTGAAACTGTTGAAGCGGTAGAGCCTGCCGAAGCCGAACAGGCTGAAGCTGAGCAAGCCGCCGAACCTGAAAAGGCTGAATAACGATGACCGCCCTTGTCTCTCTTGAGTTGTTCAAGCAGCGGCTAGGTGTTACCCACGATAAGCAGGATGCGTATTTCCAAACCCTGCTTGACGGGGTATCGGCGGCTGTCGAAGCCTACATCGGGCGCAAACTGAAAGCGACGGACTACGTCGAGCGTTACAACGGCAACGGCAAAAACCGCATCGTCCTGAATCAATATCCCGTCCTGTCTGTGTCGTCCGTGAAAATCAACGGGCGCATGGCGAACGACTGGGATTTTGATAACTGGCTGCTGATACGCCATGCCTGTTTTGCGCAGGGAATCCGAAACGTCGAGGTATCGTACCGCGCGGGCTATGAAACCATACCCGCCGATATTCAGGAAGCCATCTTGATTATCGCAACGCAGCGGATGAACGAAATCGAGAACAAGGGCGTACAGTCGAAAACGCTTGCAGGCGAGACCATCGCTTTTTCTACGTTCAGCGATTCGGGCGGTATGCCGCCGTCGGCGTTTGCGATACTCAACGAGTATAAACGGAAAGGCGTGTAATGCTTAGGATGGAGTTTATCGGCGGCGATGTTTTGGCGGCGGTGTTGCGCTCTTACGGCGACAAGGTTCAGACGGCTATTGTGCAGTCTGTCGGTCGGTCGGCGTTGCGTTTACAGCGCGAGGTTATGCAAAACCGCCTGTCAGGGCAGGTGTTGAATGTACAGACGGGTAATCTGCGTCGGTCGATACATCAACGGGTAACCAGTTCGGGCGGTGCGGTAATCGGCGAGGTAAACACGAACGTCCGCTACGGCAAGGCGCATGAATATGGCTTTGCGGGGACGGTCAATGTGAAAGCCTCTTTGCGTCAGGTTCGCCAAGCGTTCGGACGCCCGCTGAAATCTCCGCGATACGTTCAGGTGCGCGCGCATTCCCGTAATGTCCGCCTGCCTGAACGGTCGTTCCTGCGGTCGGCTTTGCGCGATATGAAGCCGATGATTGAAACGGATTTGCAAAAATCTATTGAGGAGGCATTGCGATGAACCGCGAAGCGATTTATTCCGCGCTGTGGGCAAAGCTGGACGCATTGGACGGCTTTGTAACCAAAAGCCGCAAACTGTTGCACTGGAACGACGTGAAACGCTACGACCAGCCCGCGTTATTCATGGCGCAGGGCGATATGCAGGCAGTAACGTTGACAGGGCAGGAAACCAAGTGGATTTTGCGCGTCGATGTGTATCTGTACGTCCAAACATCAGGCGAGCCGCCCGCGCCCATTATGAATCCACTGATTGACGCGGTGTGCGATACCGTGAACGCCGTCCACCCTATCACGGGCAAGACGGCTTTGGTGGTCGATGGTGCGGACATTGAGTATTGCCGCGTCGAGGGTACAGTGGAAACAGACGAAGGAACGCTTGGCGAGCAGGCGGTCTGTATTATCCCGATTATGATTTGCGCCGCGTAATGCGGTTTTATTTTGGAAAGGAAATGTCATGCAGTTGACGTTTGGTAGCGGCGAGGTTTTCGCCGAAATGATTACGGATGCTTACGGCAACCGTGTACAGAACGCAACGCCCGTGCGAATCATGGGCTTGCAGGAAATGTCCGTCGATTTGTCGGCGGAGTTGAAAGAGTTCTACGGTCAAAACCGCTTTGCTTTGGCGGTTGCGCAAGGTAAGGTCAAAGTGTCGGGTAAATTCAAAGGCGCACTGATTAACGGTCTCGCCCTGAATACCCTGTTCTTCGGCGCGGAATATGCGACCGGTACGATGAAAGCCCTTTGGGCGGATGTTGCCGGTAAAGCCATCCCCGCAAGCGGCGCATATACCGTCCAAGCAACCGCCCCTAACGGCGGACGCTTCGTTGAGGATGCGGGCGTGATGGGTAGCGACGGCACGGCATACATCAAGGTCGCCAGCAATCCGCAGGCGGGTCAATACATGGTGTCTGCAACAGGTTTATACACCTTTGCTGAAGCGGATAAGGGCAAGACCGTCTATCCGAGCTTTACCTACACCCAAACCATGCCGTCAGCCAAGAAACTTGAACTGACTAACTTAGCGATGGGTAACACGCCGACCTTTAAACTGAAATACCTGACACAGTTCAAAGGCAAAAAAGCCCTGTTGGAACTGGAAAGCGTAACCAGTGGCAAACTGGGCTTGTTCTCAACCAAAAACGACGACTTTTCCGTCCCTGAAATCGACTTCACGGCGCAAACCGATGAAGCGGGCTTTAAAGTCGGCACGTTGTGGGTCCAAGAGTAATCCGACAGACCGTCCGAAAGGGCGGTCTTTTTATTTGACCTGAACCAAGGAAACAAAAATGACAGTACGAATTAAAGGCGTAACCGTTGAACTGAACGGCACAAATTACGTTATCCCACCTATCGCACTTGGCGCACTGGAGCAGTTGCAAGAACGTATCGGCACATTTGACGGCAACGTCCAAGACGCAAAACAAATCTCTACCGTTATTGACTGCGCCCATGCAGCCATGCGTCGCAACTATCCCGACATGACGCGCGAAGAAGTCGCCGACTTAATCGACATCGGCAACATGAACGAAGTGTTTGCCGCTGTAATGGATGTTTCAGGCTTGAAACGCAAAGAGCAGGAAGCCGCACAAGCGGGGGAAGCTCAGGCGGCGGACTGAGTTTCGGCGCGATGATTGCCCACGTCTGTGCCTCTACCGGCTGGACGTGGGACTACGTCGCCGACAACTTGGATTTGCCGCGCATACAGCATTTGAACGAGTATTGGCGCGAACACCCGCCCGTACATATCTTGGTAGCGTCGTACATGGGCATTAAGCCGTCGTCAGGCAGCGCACAAAGCGAAGCGGACGAAGCCGAAGCCATCAGTATGCTTGGCGGTAACGAACTGCCAAAAGAAGAATTTGACGCTCTACTGAAAGCGAAAGGAATCATCTAAATGGGCAATGCGATTTTCCCCACGTTTCCCGGCTTGAAGTGGGGGCGGAAGAAAACGGCGATGTGGAGTACCGGGACGCAGAAATCGGCAAGCGGCCGTGAATTGCGAACCGCCTACTACACCTACCCGCAATGGCGGTTTTCGCTGTCGTTTGAAGTACTGCGGACAAAAGCGTCCGTAAACGAATTGGAGCAACTGGCGGGCTTCTTTAATGCCCGCAAAGGCAGCTTCGAAAGTTTCCTTTACGAAGACCCGACCGATAACGCGGTAACCGACCAGCCTATCGGAAACACGGTGCAGGGCGTTACGCGCTATCAGCTTGTCCGTTCGATGGGCGGTTTTATTGAGCCTGTATTGGCAGTCAAAGAACGACCCGCTGTCAAAGTGGGCGGCGTGGCTTTGACTTATGGGCGCGATTATTCCGTTACCGACAAGGGTGTCTTGGTTTTCAACACACCGCAAACGCCGGGCCGCCCGATTACATGGACGGGCGGTTTTTATTTCCGCGTGCGATTCACATCTGACACAGTGGATTTTGAAAACGTTTTGGGCAGCCTGTGGGCAGCCAAAAAGATTGAGTTTACGAGCGTGAAGTTATGAAGACAGCGACAAAAGAACTGATTGACTTGCTACACGGTAGCGACGAGTTTCAGATGGCGGATTTATACACCATCACGCTTTCGGGCGGGCAGGTGCTGCGCCATACCAGCGCAGATATGCCCGTCGTTTGGGATGGACAGACCTACGAAGCGCATAAGCTGATTATCAAGCGCGGGGCAACCCGTATCGCTGTCGGATTGGACGTGGATTCCAACACACTGCAAATCGCTTCCGACCCTGATTACAGGCTTGAGGGACTGCAATGGGCGGAGGCTGCTCTAGGCGGTGTATTGGACGGCGCACGGGTCAAGATAGACCGCGTTTTCTTTGGCGTCGGTGCGTCATCTATTGGCAATATGGTTGAGGACGCAAACACCGTCTTAGAGGTTTCTGGCGTGAATCGAACCGAGACAAAAACGCTGCAAGTTCGTGGCGATTTACCGAATGAATTTGTCTTGTCATGCGACATCGCGCTTGAAAACGCAACGTCAATCTATGGCAAGCCCTACCCGCGAATCGGTGCTGAATTGTCTGTTACCTATACGGACAATTCCGTCGGCTATTTTAGCTGCTGGTACGAAGATGCGGTCAGCGGTAGTACAAAAACGCTGTCTGATCGCATTTCGGCAAGACACGCAATCCCCGCAGGCAAAACGGTCAAGGAAATCCGCAGCCTGATTATACAGGCACGATACCAAACGTCCGATTCCATTCGGATTTCGGGTGTTGATTTGCGGTCGGCTGCCGATGTTGACGGCTCTCTTGCCGAACTTCGCCCTGTCGGTGCTGTAAATATCTTTTCGGGGCGCGTGTCGGATGTATCGGGTAGTAGGTCGTCGGTAAAGGTTGACGTCAAATCTGACATCGAGCTTTTGAACGTATCAAGCCCGCGCAACATCTATCAGGCAGGTTGCATGAGGACGCTCTATGACGAGGGCTGCAAGGTCAACCGCGAGAAATTCACGGTGGACGGTCGTGTAACTGAAAACAGCCAAACAGGCAATGCGCTAAAACACAATCTGACGCAGCCTGACGGGTGGTTCTCGCAGGGCGTGATTAAGTTCACGAGCGGGCGAAACGCAGGCTTGAGCAGGACGGTTAAAGCACATAATGGCAATACGTTCGAGTTTGCCCTGCGCCTGCCCTATCCACCGCAAGCGGGTGATGTGTTTAAGGTTTATCCGGGCTGCAACAAACGTCAGGATACCTGTAAAAACAAATTTAACAACGTCGTGCATTTTCGCGGATTCCCGTATATCCCGTCTGCTGACACGGTGGTTTAAAGGTCGTCTGAAATGGATTTGAGAGAGCAAATCATTGAAGAGGCGCGGTCATGGCTTGGTACGCCCTATCATCATTTCGCAATGGTCAAGGGCGCGGGCGTGGATTGTGCCATGTTGCTTGTCGGAGTTTACAGCGCGGTCGGCATCGTCCCCGATGACTTCACGCCGCCCAAATATTCCCGCGATTGGCACCTGCACCGCGATACGGAGCGGTATTTAGAGGTCATCGCCAAGTTTTGCAAAGAGACGGACGATCCGAAGCCCGGCGACATCGCTATGTGGAAGTTTGGGCGCACGTTTAGTCATTCCGCCATCTTGGTGGGCGACGGCAAAATTATTCACAGCTACATTGGGCGCGGCGTGGTTTTGGACGACATTAATCAACCCGAACTTGACGGGCGCGAAGTGAAATTTTTTACGTTGGAGGTACTGAATGAACATTGAAGTATCAGCCTACGGGCTGGGCGGTGGTCGCAGTGGCGGCAGTGGCGGCGGCAGTTATGACGACACGGCAATCAAACAGGAATTGGCGCGAATCAGGCAGGCAGTGGCAGCCTTGCCGAGCGGCGCGCCGTATGACGACGCCGAAATCAAAAAAGAACTGGAAGCCGTCAAGAAGCAACTTTCCGACCTGCCTAAGGGTGGTGGTGCAACATACGACGACAGCGACTTGCGAAAACAGCTTGCCGCCGCTGTGGCGCGTATCGATGAAATTGCCGATACCCGCAAAGAGTATCAGGCGGCGTATATCGCGCGGGCGGACTTCCTGACCAATCCCGCAAACAATGAATTTATGACGGTCAAGTTTAAAAAACCGTTCAGCAAAAAACCGTTTGTCAAAGTGACTTTGGACTTGGTAACCGTACAAGCACGGCTGACCTATCAGGCAAACGCGACGGAAACAGGCTTTGATATTGCAACCAACTACGCAGGCTCTTTGCTTGGCTTGTGGTATGAGGCGCATTTAGTAGATTGATATTTAGAGGTTTTCTATGGGCGGTAAATCATCAACCATTACATCGGCAGAAGAACGGATTTTATCGTTACAGGTGCAACAGTCATCACAAGGGCTTACCCTGCCTGTCATCTACGGCAGAACCCGTGTAGCCGGAAACCTGATTTGGTACGGCGACTTTGTCACCATAGAAAACAAAACCACGACACAGCAAGGCGGCAAAGGCGGCGGCGGTGTGAAGCAAGTCGATATTGCTTACACCTACGAAGCCGCCGTCATGCTTGCTTTATGTGAGGGTGAAATTCAAGGAGTCGGTCGTATTTGGCGTGATAAGGAAAAGTTCGATTCGCTGGCACAATTGCGCCTAACGCTTATGCGCGGCGGCGACGAGCAGCCGTTGTGGACGCATTTGGCGCAGGCGAAGCACCAAAACCAAGCCTTGAACTATTCCGGCACCGCCTACCTGTGCAGCCCAAATTACGAACTGACGAAATCCGCGCAAATCTACCAACACAATTTCGAGGTCATCGGGAAACTGGGCTACTCCGGCAACATTCCCGACGCAAACCCGCGCGAAATTATCCGAGACCTGCTGACAAACCAACGCTACGGCTGCGGATTTCCCGTTGACAGCATTGGCGATACCGACCGATACAGCAACTATTGCCGCGCGGTCGGTATTTTTCTAAGCCCCGCCTACACAGAACAGGGCGAGGCGCAACGGAACATTTCCGAACTGCTGGAGCAGACCAATAGCGCGGCGGTGTTTTCGCAAGGTCGTCTGAAAATCGTCCCCTACGGCGACGGCAATTATTCGGGCAACGGTGCGGTCTATGTTGCCGACAACAAGGCGTTATACGACCTGACCGATGACGATTTTATCGTCTCAGGCGCGGAAGACCCTGTAAGCGTCGAGCGAAAAACCAATGCCGACGCGTTTAATCAAATCCAAGTCGAGTATCTCGACCGTGATAATGACTACAACGTCGCCATCGCTGAAGTGAAAGACCAAGCGAACATCGAGCAGTACGGATTGCGCCCGAAAGAAGCCGTCAAAATGCACGGTATCTGTAACAGCAAGGTCGCGCAAAAAGTAGCCCAGCAACTCTTGCAGCGCGCCCTGTATGTCCGCAATGAATATGAGTTTAAGCTTGGCTGGAAATACTGCCTGCTTGAACCGATGGACATTGTAACCCTGACTGACGCAGGGCTTGGTTTGAATAAAACGCCCGTCCGAATCACGGAAATTGAAGAGGATGAAGAGGGTGTCCTCTCTATCAAGGCAGAAGACTACCCTGTCGGCGTTTACACAACGTCAGAATACCCGACGCAGCCGTCTTTGGGCTATTCGGCAGACTACAACGTTTCGCCGGGTAACGCCCATGTGCCCGTTATTTTCGAAGCACCGTTGCAACTGACAGGCGGTGAACCGCAAATTTGGATGGCAACCGCCGGCGGCGATATGTGGGGCGGTGCGGAAGTGTGGGTATCGACAGACAGCGACAGCTACACCCGCGTCGGTGCGGTCAATCACAAAGCGCGTTTCGGTTCGCTGACGGCTGCTTTGCCAAGCGGTGCGGTTTTCGACCGTACTAATACCCTGAACGTAGAAATTTCCGCAGGTCAGATGACAGGCGGCACGGAGCAGGACAGCCGCGATTTGCTGACGTTGTGCTACGTTGACGGCGAGTTTTTGGCATACGCAAACGCCGAATTAAAAGGCGTGGGTCGTTATACGCTAGGTAATCTGACACGCGGCGCATATGGTTCGGCTATCGACGCCCATGCGGCGGGCAGTAAGTTCGTGCGCATTGACGAAGCATTGTTCAAATATGCCGTCCCGCGTAACTGGATTGGTCGGACTGTTTGGGTCAAACTGGTTTCGTACAACGTTTTCAGTGGCGGCATTCAAGATTTGGCGTCTGTTCCTGCGTATTCCTACACCATCAAGGGCGCGCCGCTTGGGCAAATCCAAAATCTACGCCTGACATCATCTTGGGCATACGGAAAAGAAGCGGTTATCGCTTGGGATAAGCTGGACGGCGCAGACGCCTACGACGTGGAAATCTACGCCGGCAACAGCCAACGCCGTTTACGGTCAATCAGCGGCATTGTTGACAACAGCTACACCTACACGCAGGCGGACATGAAAGCCGACGGCGGGCAGGTTCGTGATGTTGTTTTCAAGGTTCGCGGTCGAGCGGTCACCGGGAAGACGGGGAACTGGGCGCAAATCGCGGCGCAAAATCCGCAACTGCAAGCATTGCAAGGCATTTCCGCCGACAGCGGTTTGAAGCAGGCGTTTTTTACCTGTCAAAAACCTGCCGAAGAGGATTTCGCGGGCATTATCGTTTGGGTGTCTGAAAACGCAGCCGTACCGACCATAGAAGCAAACAAAGTCTATGACGGCGCGGAAACATTTGTAACCATCGCCAAATGCAACGGCAACCCGCTGGAGAAAGGAAAGACCTATCATCTACGCGCGGCAGGCTATGACAGTTTTGGCAAAGACGCCTTGAAAATCAGCAATAGTGTGTCGTTTACCGTTTACGACGTGTCAACGACAGACCTGTCAGAAAGCAATCTGAACAAGGCTCTGCGTGACAAACTTGCCCTGATAGACGGCAATGGTGCGGGAAGTGTAAATGCCCGAATCGCAGCCGAAGCGCAGGCGCGGGCTGCTGTTGCGAGAGCAGCGGAAGACGCGAAAGCCGCAGCGAAGAAAGCCGCAGACGACCTGACTACAAAAGCCGGCGAACTTGGAAACAAGATAACGGCTGTCGAGCGAGTGAATAACGAACAGGCGCAGCAAATCAGGACGGTTACGGCAGCACAAGGCACGACCGCCGCAGGCTTGGAGGCTGAAAAGAAAGCACGGGCAGACGGCGACAGGGTAGAAGCTGCGGCGCGTGAAACGTTGGCGGGTCGTGTATCTGCGGCTGAGGGTAACATCACGCGCGAAACGCAGGCGCGGGTTACAGCCATCAACGCCCAAACCGCCGCGACAGAGGCTTTGAAAACGCGGGTCGGTAATGCTGAAGGCAGTATCACGGCATTGCGCGAAACCGTTAATCAGAAAGACAGTGCAAGGGCTTCGGAAATCCAAACGCTGACCGCGAAGATTGACGGTGTTTCGGTCGGTGGCCGCAACTACGCCCTATCGACAGGAACGCCCGGCAAAGTGCTGACCGTGAGCGGGAATAATCAGACTAAAAACGTCACAATCGACGTTTCGTCTGCTTTGGATCTGAAGCAAGGCGACAATCTGATTATCTCGTGCGATATCGAACTGACAAACGCTACATCGCCATACGGTAAACCATACCCGCGAATCGGTGCGGAATTTTCCGTAACCTATGCCGATAACTCTATCGGGTATTTTGCCGCTTGGTACGACGATGCTGTCAGCGGCACGACCAAAACATTGAAGCAGCGGCTTGTTGCCAAGCACACGGTCGCCAAAGAGGTTAAGGCACTGCGTAACATCATCGTTCAAGCACGATACCAAACATCGGAATCTATCAAGGTTTCCAATGTAAAACTGGAACGCGGAACGGTAGCAACCGATTGGACACCCGCCCCTGAAGACAATGACGGTTTGCAGGAAATCCGTAGTACGGTTCAGGTAGTTCAGACGACCTTAACCAAAGCAACGGGCGACATCAAATCGCTTGGCGAACGTATCACGACAGCCCAATCAACCGCTGACGGTAACAAGGCGACGGTACAAGCCCACGCCCGCAGTATCAACGGCTTGGAAGCGCAATACACGGTTAAAGTCGATGTTAACGGCAAGGTAGCGGGCTACGGCTTGGCAACCACGCCGAAAAACGGAACGCCTGAAAGCAAGTTCATCGTGAACGCCGACCGCTTCGGCGTCGGTGCGACCGGGAAAGCCGATATCTTCCCCTTTACGGTAGATACACGGCAAAACCGCGTCGGCGTGAATGGCGAACTGGTGGTGAACGGCAAGGCGATTGTCGATAGGTTGAACGCTGGGGATATTCACGGCGACAAAATCACGACAAATACGCTGAACGCAAACCGCCTGACCGCTGGAAGCGTTACTGCGCGTGAGATGGCGGCGGGTAGTATCACGGCTGAAAAGCTGGCGGCAAACGCTGTTACAGCCAACAAGATGAACGTCAACGAACTGTCGGCGATTTCATCGAATTTGGGCAGCATCAACGGCGGCAGCTTGGATATTGGCGGCGGTAACTTTACCGTAACATCCGGCGGGCTGCTTGAAGCTAGAAATGCTGTCATTCATGGCAGGATTGAAGCGGAATCAGGTTATTTCAACGGCACGGTCAAAGCGTCGCACATTGAGGGCGATGTTTTGCGCCTGCACCGCATGAATAAGATTAATGCCAACACTTGGGAAATTAAAATTCAGGCGGACGAAGTGCCAACGTTGATGCGCCCCGATTTCAAAATCTACACGTCTAATTCGGTTAGATTTGGCTTTGGCGGAGTGCTGAATAGCGGCAAAGCAGGTTATGCAGAACCAGTGGCACGACTCGAATTAAACGGAACCGTAATGCCCAAAACCACGCTGAAAGCATCGGAAATTACGAACGCTGTATTAAACACCGATGCATCAAAAAACTACTTCGTCACAAACGAGAAGCAAATACATTCGTTCAGCTGGATGCTACTTCGCCGTAACGCGGTTAATACGATTCGGGTTACTTTGGGCGGGAATGAGACTTTTGATATGGATGTACCAGTATTGATGACTTCATACCTTGCACAAAGCGACCCTGAATATAAGGCGTTAATGGGTGGTGTTGAGTGGCGGAAGATTGGCAATCTTTCACGCGGACGGGCAAGTTCCGTTCAGCAGAAAGAAACCAAAATCCCGCTTCCTGACAATATCTACGGCGTCAAGTTCCATTACTCTATCGGCAGTTCTGATAACCGAATGGTTGGTTTGTTCTGGTCGGACAACAACGGTACGGAAACCATCTTGCAACATGGTTATCACGGCAGCCGGCGTGAGGGGTACTACGAGAAAACCAAAGATAACGTCGCAGCTTCATCAAGCATCATCTTGAGACGTGACGGCGCATGGGAAGGCCAGACCGTTGATTTGACCGAAGTTTATGTTTTAGTCGCAGTAAGACGACAATTATAGAAAGGCTCTATTATGGCAAAGCAAATTATCGCAATTTCGCATGAAATCGAAGACGAAAGCACAGGGGCGACCGCAAGCTACCATGTGATTGAGTATGTCAGTATTGACTACAAATCACACGCCGCAAGCGCAACCCTGAATGGCTATGTGTCTAAAAAGGCGTATGAGGCAGGGCGAAACCCGCTTTGTTCGCATACTGTTCCCGTCAACGGCTTACCGGAGGGCGAGGAAGTTTCCCGTGCTTGGATGTATCAGAAAGCCGTTGAGCAGGGGAACGACCAAAGCATCTTTTCAGGTTCTGAACTGATTGAAGCCTAATCTAAATTTGAAACAACGCCCGTGATGATTCACGGGCTTTTTTTATGGGCGGTCGTATGAACGATTTAGAAACAAAAATCAAGATAACCGTCGAAAACGGCACGGCTGCGGGTTTTAATCAGGCAGCAAACGCGGCGTCGAATGCGTCCAAGCAGATTGAAAACGCTATCGGGCAGGTGCGAACACAATTGACACGCAGCTTTTCCGAAATGCAGAAATCGATGGAACGTGCGTTTGATGTTGATATGTCCGATTTTGTCAGCGGGGTCAGCGACGGCAAGGAAAAAGTCAGGGAACTAAACGCCGAACTTTCCAAGACTGGAGACAAGGCAGCTGAAGCGGCTGGCGGGCTGGGTAAAATTGGAACGGTTTTAGCAGGCTTCGCAACGCTGTCATTCGCAAAATCCCTGCTTGATACCGCCGACGCCATGCAGTCGATAAACAGCCAAGTCCGACAAGTCACGTCGTCTGAAACGGAGTATTTAGCCGTACAGCGTCAGCTTTTGGATGTGGCAAACAGCACCCGTGCGTCGCTGGAGTCAACGGCAAGCCTGTATGTATCTACAAGCCGCGCCCTGAAAGACTACGGTTACACGCAACAGGAAATATTGACGTTTACCGAAGCGACGAACAATGCCATGACGATTGGCGGCGTGCAGGCGGAACAGCAAGCCGCCGCGCTTATGCAGTTGTCGCAGGCTTTGGGTAGCGGGGTATTACAGGGCGATGAATTTAAATCCATTGCCGAAGCTGCGCCAATTCTGCTTGATACCATCGCGGAATACATGGGCAAATCCCGCGCCGAAATCAAAAAGCTGGGCAGCGAGGGCGAATTGACGGCGGATGTGATTTTTAAAGCCATATCCGGTGCGTCGGAAAAATTCAGCGAGCAGGCGGCAAAAATGCCCATGACGATGGGTCAGGCTTTGACGGTGTTCTCAAACAACTGGCAAAGCATGATTTCCAAAATGCTGAACGACAGCGGCGCAATGTCGGGCATCGCGTCCATCATCAAAATGATTGCGGACAACCTGAATTTGGTCGTCCCGATTGTGGCAGGCTTCGGCGTGGCGGTTGCCGCCGCAACGGCGCAGGTCATCGGCTTTAATGTGGCGATGTTGGCAAATCCGATTGGATTAGTGGCGGTTGCCATTGGTACGGTCATTGGACTGATTTCTCAATTCGGCGACCAAATCGATATTTTCGGCGGCGGCTGGTCGAATCTGCTTGATGTGATTCAAGCGGTTTGGCAGGCAATCACGGAAACCATCGGGGCTGCAATTGCGGAAATAAAGGCTTGGTTCGGCGGCGTGACGGACTGGCTGAATGAAAATGTCGGCGGCTGGTCGGCATTGTTTAGCCGCGTTATGTCGGCGATTGCAACGGTGGTCGGTGCATATGTCAACGCCTATATCAACACGTTTGCGACAGGCTGGATGTTGATTAAAGAAGCCGCCAATAATATGCCGCAGTTCTTCGCCAATCTTGGCAAGGCTATCGGCAACGTGTTTATCTCTGCGATTGAGTGGATGGTAAACAGAGCGGTCGGCATGATTAACAGCATGATTGACTATGCCAACAAAGCCGCGTCTATGGTCGGTGTATCAGGCATAGATAAGCTGAATAATGTCCAGATTGGGCGCATGGACGACGGCGGGCTTGGTGGCCGAATCGCTGACAGTATGTCAAAAGACCGCGTCGGAAACGCAATTAGTAACATCAAAGCCCGCGCCGCCCTGATTCACGATCAAAAAGCCATGAGCGGAGGCGGTGGTGGAGGCGGGAGCATACCGAAATCCCGCATCCCGTCAGGCGGCGGCGGTAGTGGTCGCAAAGGCGGCGGGCGCAAAGGTCGCGGCGGTGGTGGTGGTCATGCAGGCGCGGCCAAAGACCCGATGCAGGCTTGGGAAGAGGAAATTAAAGCCCAAAAACTTGCGCACCGAGAAATGCAGCGCGACACGCTGAATCATCAGGAATGGGATTTGGCGCGCGAAGCCGCTTACTGGCGCGCGAAACTGGCAACGGTTGATGCGGGCAGTAAAACTGGTTTGAAACTGCGTGAAAAAATCCTGACCCTTGAGGACCAATTATCCAAGCAATCCACTGAAGCCAAAATCAATCAGGTGGCGGCATGGGAAAAGCTGGATAAGCACAAGCTGGACATGGAAAAGGACGCGGCAGACCAAGCCTTAGCCGCCGGGCGTATCTCGCAACTCGAACGCCTAGACTTGGAAATCGAGTTTGAAAACCGCCGCTATCAAATCGCCTATGACGCATTGCAAGAGCGGATCGCACTTGCCGAACAAGACCCGACATACAGCCAATCAGCCATAGACAAGCTGAAACAACAGATGGCGGAACTTGGGCAAGGTCACGAACGCGAGCAAACCAAGAATCAGGGCAAGCGTGAAAACCAACGCCGCAAAGATGCGCCCAACGTCATGGAAATGCTGCAAGACGGCGGGAAAAACGTTTGGGAAGAAGCGCAGCAACAGATGGGGCAGGCTTTTTCTGCCATGTTGTCAAGAACGCAGAATTTCCGTCAGGCGATGAACGGCTTTTTCAAGAGTATGGGGCAAACCTTTATTCAAGAAATGGTTACCAAACCGCTTGCAGGCATGATGCAGCGCATGGTTCAGGAATCGGCGATTTATAAAATGATTTTCAGAACTAAGGAATCGCTGGAAACGGCGGCGGCGTCGAAAACCGTAGCAACCAAGACGACAGAAACGACGGCGGTCGTCGGTAAAAATGCCGTTCAAGCAGCGTCAGGGGCTGCATCTTCTCAAGCTGGCATTCCTTATGTTGGTCCTATTCTCGCCGTTGCAGCGATGGCGGCAATGATGGCGGCTGTAATGGGATTGATGGGCGGTGGTGGCGGTTCTTCAACAACCACGACCACAACGCGGATTCCATCGGCGGCAGGCGGCTGGGATATTCCCGCCGGTATCAACCCACTGACGCAACTGCACGAAAACGAGATGGTCTTGCCTGCGGAACACGCACAGACAATCCGTGAGATGGCGGGTCAGTCGGGCGGCGATAACAGTACGATTATTATCAACACAACGGGCGGCGACTTTGTCCATAAAAAGGACATAGCGAAACTGCTGAAGCAGATGAATCGTGATTTCAAATTGGTGTAAGTGTTTAGGTCGTCTGAAAAGGCGGCCTTTTTTTATGGAGGTCTTTAATGAGCAAGTCTATTCAATGGCTTAAATATGCCTTTGAACTTCGGTTTCTCCCTGTGCGGTTTCAACGTTGGTTGTTCGGCACGGGGACGCGGGCGGTTGAGTTTGTCAGCGGGTGTTCGATGATTGGTTATGCGCTGGTCTTCGCGTTCTCGCCGAACGACATCTACAACTGGCCTATCTATTACAAGTTCAAAGACATTTCGGAACTGACGCTGATACTGGTATTCGGCGGCGTCGGTTTGCTGCAACTGGCGGCGATGTACTGGCAGACATTCAAAGGGGAAGTTCTGTCAGGCTATATGTTGTTGATATCAGCCTTTATTTGGTATCTGACGGCATATGCTTTCTGGGCTGCCTACCCGCCTGCTCATACAGGCATGGTTATTCCGCCCGTCTTGGCGTTCCTTTGCTTACTCGCTGGCAATAACTCACTTAAATTCTTGTTTTCGGAGGATAAATTTAAACGAAAACAGAAGGGGGAATGATGCACGATTTTTTTCAATTCGGCTATCTGTTTGCCATAGGGGGCGGCATCGTCGGTAGCGTTTGGTCGAGTATGAAAGACCATGACGCACCAGTATCAAGCCTGTTTGAAGCCTTGATTTCGGCGGTTGCAGCGGCGGCAGTAGCAGAGCGGTTTTTGATGGTAAATCAAGTATGGACTTGCGCGGTAGCCGGTGCGTTTGTCGGCATCCTGACAGGTCATGCGATGGATACCGTGAAAAGCCTAGCCCCAAACATTATGACTAAATGGGTCAAAAAAACGGCGGGTAAATTCGTCGATAAAGATTAGTTCAACAACAGGTCGTCTGAAATTCAGGCGACCTTTTTATTTGGAGACAAGAAATGCAAATCACTGAACACTTTAGCTTAAAAGAACTGACACGAAGCGAAACAGCGCGTCGTTTAGGTCTTCAAAATACGCCCTCCTCTGCTGAAATGGCAAACATCCAATACACGGCGGAGCAGCTTGAAAAAATACGCGCTTATGTTGGGCGCGGAATTGTCGTAACTTCATGCTTTCGTAGCGAGCGTGTGAACAAGGCGGTCGGCGGCTCGCCAACATCTGCCCACCGTTTCGGCTTGGCTGCTGACTGCGATGCCATCGGCTTAACTTCTTTGGCGTTTGCGAAAGAAATCATCAAAATGCGTGACGAGGGAAAAATCACGTTCGACCAGTTGATTCTTGAGTTCCCGGAACGCGGGGATGGTGCATGGGTTCATGTCGGTTTCCGCCGTAATAGCCCAATGCGTAACCAAATCATGACCGCGACCAAAAAAGGCGGGAAAACCGTGTATTTGCCGGGTCTGCACGTTTAAAGGGCGCGTATGAATCCCGTTGATTTTGCAAAACAGAAAATCACGGAATGGCAAGAAAAAAGCCGCGAAGCCAGCGAAAACGCAGACCTAGCGGCTTTTGAGTTTGCTGAACGTGAGATTAAAACCTATAAGGATATGCTTGAATTATGGCTCAAACGTTGCTCAGAAATTGGAAATTGATTGCGATTTTAGTTGTTTTCGCAATCTGTATCGGTGCGTGGCAGGCAGACCGCAAAGCGGAATATCGGCGCGGGCGCGATGAAATGGCTGCTGAAATTTCAGGTCGTCTGAAAGATGCCGCGATTGAGAAAGCTGAAGAAGACCGCAAATCGTCTGCTGTGTATCAGACCGGCAAGGCGGTGCGGGAAGAGAGAGAAAGGATTCGCTATGTTCAAGTTCCGAAACTTGTTGAACGCGTTGTCTATCGCAACGTCTGCGTCGATTCTGATGGGTTGTCAGTCATCAACGCCGCCATTTCCGACGGCGATTAAACTGCCGGCCGATTTAGTACAACCATGCCCGAGCCTGCCGAAACTTGAGGGCGGTACAGGCGCGGATGTGCTGCCGTGGTCGTTGCAAGTCATCGGCTTGTACAACGATTGCAAGGCGCGGCATAAGGCGTTGACTGATACATTTAAATAAAAAAAAGGCCGTCTGAAAACCAGACGGCCTATTCTTGTTTCAACTGTCAACTTTATTTTGACAGTTGGATGATATTATCAAGTAGTGTCAGCCATTTTGAATGCGGCATATCACGATGACTCTTTTGCCCTACGTCAGTCTCCCACCGCTGGAGTGCTGATATATTTACCTCTAACAGATCGGCGGTAGCCTGTTGCGTCAGGTTGTATTTTTGGCGTAATGCCTTGAGGTTCGCAGGCGTGTAGCCTAGTTCGGGGGTGTCAATCATCTACAAGCTCCCTCGTTGGGTCTATCAGTTCGTCAATAACTCTATGTAGGGCGTCAAACTTAGGCTGTTGCAAAGCCCGTAAGTCGGCAAATAAAAAAGCCAACTCGTCCTCATCATTTGTTCCGATCGCCCGTTTGATTTGAGAGAGCAAAGATAAATAATCCTGCTCCCATTTGCTAGCCCACTCATGCGCCATTTCTCGGCGCGACTCTCGTTTTTGGCTCTTTTTGAGCCGCTCGGTTATGCTCGTCCTACCTTTTGCCATAATGCCTCCAATAAAACAAAAGCCGCTTGAATAATTCAGGCGGCCTTTGTTTTGATACTTTTGTTTTAACACACAGCCGCCGAAGCGACTGAAGGCCTTAATTTACTCTTGGTCGTTTTTTTCGTCAAGTTTTTTATACCAAAAATCAAGTTTTGTTTGAATGTTATCCTCAAGCTCGTATATCCATTCTTGGAATCCAAAATCAGACACCCCATCCTCCTCC
>NZ_KV821456.1:0-15253 GCF_001815675.1 Neisseria sp. HMSC065D04 | reverse complement strand
AAGGTCGTCTGAAAATGGTTTTCAGACGACCTTTTTACCGAAAAGCAACTTATCGCGGCTCTTGCTGAGAGGGAAGAAATCGGGGTAAATATCGTTCGGGACATAAAGCAGAAAAACCTGCGCCCTCTTCTTTTGTTTGACGACAGAGAGGAAATCCCGAAGCGGGTCATGCAGACACATCTTGCTTTTTGCCGCGCCAACAAAAAACCTGCCGTTTTCGGCAGGTTTTTTATCGGATGATGCGCTGTATTACAGGCCGCTCAGACGGGCGGTGTCGTGTGCAATCATCAATTCTTCGTTGGTCGGGATAACAACGGCGACGGCTGCGCTGTCGACAGTCGTAATCACGCCGGCGTTACCGAAGCGGGCTTTCAGGTTGGCTTCGTGGTCGGCTTTCAGACCGAGGAAGCCCAAGTAGCCGAGTACGCGCTCGCGGATGATGTCGGAGTTTTCGCCGATACCGCCGGTGAAGACGAGCACGTCCAGGCCGCCGGCTGCCACAGCCATGCTACCGATGTATTTGGCGAGGCGGTAGATGAAGACGTCCAGGGCGAGTTTCGCGCCGGGATGGCCTTTGCCAGATTCTTCTTCGATGGTACGGCAGTCGTTGGACAGGCCGGACAAGCCGAGCAGGCCGGATTTTTTGTTCAACATGTCGGTGATTTGAGTGATGGTCATGTTGGCGTTTTCAGCGAGGAAGCCGAAGACTGCGGGATCGATGTCGCCGCTGCGCGTACCCATCACGAGGCCTTCCAGCGGGGTCAGGCCCATGCTGGTATCGCGTGATTCGCCGTTGGCGACGGCGGTAATGGACGCGCCGTTACCCAAGTGGGCAATCACCATGCGCAGGTCTTTTTTGTCTTTGCCGAGGAAGCGTGCGGTTTCGTCGGCAACGAAACGGTAGCTGGTACCGTGCGCGCCGTAGCGGCGCAGGCCGTATTTTTCATAGTATTCTTGCGGAATGGCGTATTTGTAGGCGTGTTCCGGCATGGTTTGGTGGAAGGCGGTGTCGAAAACGACGACGTTGGGCAGGCCTTTGAAAATGCTTTGTGCGGCACGCAGGCCCAAGAGGTGTGCGGGGTTGTGCAGAGGGGCAAGCGGGATACATTTTTCGATGCCGGCGATGACTTCGTCGTCAACGAGGATGGATTCGCTGTACAGTTCGCCGCCGCTGACAACGCGGTGGCCGATGGCGCCGATGCGGCTGTCGAGGCCGTGGGCTTTGAGTTCTTCCATCAGGGCTTCAACTGCGCCGGTGTGGTCGGGTTTGGCGGACAGGTCGACTTTGTGTTTTTCGCCGTTTACTTTGAACGTGATGTAAGCGTCGGGCAGGTTGAGTTTTTCGGCAAGGCAGCTGAGCAGGACTTCGCCGCTGTCGTTATCCAGCACGGCACCTTTGAGGGATGAGCTGCCGCAGTTCAAAACTAGGATGAGTTTTTGGGTCATTTGTTGTGGCTCCTGGATGTTTCAGACGACCCTGTGCGGGCAGTATCGGCAATCTGTTCTTTGTCGTGGATATACCGCCAAACATCTCCCGCAGGCATAGTGGATGCGCTTGAGGTTCGAGCCGGGCATCTGCGCGGCAGGCCGTATCGGTTGGTGGCGTAAAATCTATGAAAGAAAAATGACCGCTACATTCGGAATGGGGCAACTTTATGAATATTGCTTTCCGTGTGGTTTCTGCCGCCGCCGGTTGAACGGGGTCGTCTGAAATCGGTTGATGAATGTAAACCGCGCTATTCTAGCAAAAAACGGGGGCGGCTGCTTGGCTTAATGCTTGACTTGGAGCAGGCGGAAAGCGATAAAGGAAGATATTGATGTTTAAAGGGAAACGGTTTGTTTTCAGACGACCTGTCGAACGCGGGGGCGTAAAGCCCTTTGCAGGGGCGTGTCAAACTGTTACATTTAGAAAGTTTTTGTATTCACTATGTCGTCTGAAAACAGCGGCAGCCTTTTAAGATTCTTTGATATGCACTATTTCAGTATCCATACGCAACAAGGCGCCCATGTGGGCTTTTTCATCATGCTGCCGGATGATGAATCCGAAACGCAGCCGCAGAGCGGGCGTTTCGCCGTCAAGCTGCAAAGTGAAGAAGGCGTGGCGGCGGAGGTTTTGGCGCCTTTCGGGCAAACCGAGATTCCGCAATATTGGCGCGTCGTGAAAGACCGTATCGAACTGTTTTTTGACGATGCCCCCGTCGGCTCGCTTCGCAACGAATATCTGACCGTATCGGGACAGACTTTTGTCTTAACCGATTTGACCGGAGCGATGTGATGGAAAGCATGTTTATCTTAGTGCCCATCAGCATTATTTTGGCGTTTGCCATCGGCTATTTTTTCTGGTGGTCGGGCAAAAACGGACAATTTGACGACCTTGAAGGGCCGGCACACCGCATCCTGATGGACGACGATTCCACCGACAAACTGCTTGAAAACGAAATAGAAAAAGAAGAACAAGAATCCGAAAAATGAGCCTCAAAAAAGACAATCTGAATTTCCCGACCAGCCGCCGTTTCGCCCCATTATTCGGCACGCAGTTTCTGGGCGCGTTCAACGACAATATGTTCAAAACCGCGCTGTTTGTGATGATCAGCTTCTACGGTTTGGGCAAAAACAGCTTCCTGCCCGCCAGCCAAATGCTGAACTTGGGCGCGTTGCTGTTTATCCTGCCGTATTTCCTGTTTTCCGCGCTGTCGGGACAACTGAGCACCAAATTCGACAAAGCCGTCTTGGCGCGATGGATCAAAGTATTGGAAATCGTCATCATGGCGGTGGCGGCGTTCGGCTTCTATATCCAGTCCGCCCCGCTACTCTTGATCTGCCTGTTTTGCATGGGCGCGCAATCGACGCTGTTCGGCCCGCTGAAATACGCCATCCTGCCCGATTACCTCAACGACAAAGAGCTGATTATGGGCAACAGCCTGATCGAATCAGGAACATTCATCGCCATTTTGTTCGGTCAGATTTTAGGCACGTCCGTCGCAGGCTTGCCGCCCTCCGTCGTCGGCATCTTAGTATTGCTCGTCGCCATCGGCGGCACGTTGACCAGCTTCTTCATGCCTAACGTCCCCGCCAAAGCCCCCAACACGAAAATCGAATGGAACATCGTCAAAGGCACGCACGCGCTCCTGCGCGAAACCGCGCAATATGATTCCGTCTTCACATCCATCATCGGCATTTCATGGTTTTGGTTTATCGGCTCGGTTTACACCACCCAACTGCCGACTTTCACGCAAATCCATTTGGGCGGCAACGACAACGTCTTCAACCTCATGCTCGCCCTATTCTCCATCGGCATCGCCGCCGGCTCGGTGTTGTGCGCCAAACTCAGCCACGAACGCCTGCTCTTGGGCTTGGTAACCGTCGGCACGACCGGTTTGACCGTATTCGGCTTGATTTTGGTATGGCTGACCCAAGGGCAACGCTTTACCGAACTCAACGGCATCACCTGGTTCCTGTCGCAAGGCATGGCGTATCCCGTCATGCTTGTCATGACGCTGATCGGCTTCTTCGGCGGCTTCTTCTCCGTCCCGCTCTACACTTGGCTGCAAACCGCCAGCAGCGAATCCTTCCGCGCCCACGCCGTCGCCGCCAACAACATTATCAATGGCGTGTTCATGGTATCGGCTGCCATTTTAAGCGCGGTACTCTTGATGTTGTTCGACAGCATTTCCCTGCTTTACCTGATCGTCGCCATCGGCAATATCCCTTTGATTGTTTACCTAATCCAGCGTGAACCCCGTTTCTTAAACGATATGGGCAAGATATTTCACAATATCGGCAAACGGTAAGCCTAAGCTTAAAAAAGGTCGTCTGAAAACGGGAATCCCATTTTCAGACGACCTCTTTCATGTCTTGAGTGAATTAGATAGAGTGTTAATTTTTTTTGAGTAGAGAAATGATTTCTTTTAAAGCTAAAATCTCATTTTCTTGTCGTTGAATAATTTCATTATTATGAGATATTGTCAGTTTCAGTTTTTCATTTTCAGCTATTAACGCTTCATTGTTGCCATAGTAATTTGATCCGTAATTGTGGCTATTATCTCCGACCAAAAGAAATAATGGTTTTTCTTTTGTAATCAATTCAACTACATCAATTTTAAAAATCTGTGCAATCTGATTCAATTTATCAAAAGTCAGTTTAGTTTGCCCACGTTCTATTTTTGCATACCCATTAGCAGACATTGCTAATTTCTCAGCCATTTCTTCTTGAGACCATTGGTTCATTTCTCTCATTACTCGAATTTTTTCATGAAGTTCCATGCTTACTCACTTTTAGGCGGAATTTAGATACTAAAAAATAGATATTCAATATGATTAGTTGGTGGTTTAAATTTAACTTTCAGTATAGCATCTTTGTATCTAAGTAGGTATTAAATAAATGCAGAAACAGTCGTTTCAGGGTGCTATGTATGAGTTTTATAGCAATAATTTTTTTGATATGTGCATATATTTTTAATTTTAATTCGAAAGATGAGTTTGTTTGGGTTATGGTGTTTTGTGGATTTATGGAGGTAATTTTTTCAGGTAGATTATTGTTATTATTACCTTTGATGATTGGTAATTATTTTGCTTCAGATTATATTTATGAGCAATTTTTGCCTAGCGGATTTTGGTCTTTTATATTGTGTGGAGTTGTTTCCAGTATCAGTGGATTATTAATTGGGGGGATAATTTATATGATTTTAATATTAATTTTTAGGGTTGGTAAGGAATGAAAGTATTATTAATATTTCTTTTTGTTTTAGTCCCATTTATTTGGAGCTATATAAAAAATTTCTCTCAAAAGAATACTGCCAAGATGAAAGTTTATTTACACATAGATAGGCTTTACAATTATATTATTTCTGGACAGGATATAGCGGCAATTGAAGAATTAATCAGCTTTACAATAGAAGCAGACCAAAACCCTGATTTATATTATTATTTTAGTAAACTTCCTTTTGATCGAAAAAAGCTGACTTGTTTGTCTTATGTAAATGAACTATTTAAGATATATAATCAAGAGAAGAATATAACAAATGATAATTCAAATGCCGAAATTTTGATGAAAATGCATACAGGATATAACACGAAATAATGGTTATCTGGAAAAGGTCGTCTGAAACCTGAAATCTCGGTTTCAGACGACCTTTTTGTCGTTCTTGAATCCGTCCAAAGCGGTCGGTATTCAATTATGAAGTCAGCGCAGCTTTGAGGATTTTGTTGACTTCACCCATATCGGCTTTGCCCGCCAACTGGGTTTTCAACACGCCCATGGCTTTACCCATGTCAGCCATTCCGGAAGCTCCGGTCATGGCGATTACGGTTTCCACGGCAGTGCGGATTTCTTCGGCAGACATCATTTGCGGCAGGTAGCGGTGCAGGATTTCGATTTCGGCATTTTCTTTGTCCGCCAGGTCCTGACGGCCTGCTTCGGCGTAGATGTTGGCACTGTCTTTGCGCTGTTTGACCATTTTGGTGATGATGGCAATCACTTTGCCGTCATCGGCTTCGGTGCGCTCGTCCACTTCAAATTGTTTGATGGCGGCATTGATGAGGCGGATGGTGCTTAAAGCAGTTTGATCTTTGGCACGCATCGCGGTTTTCATGTCTTCGGTTAATTGTGCTTTCAGGCTCATGGGATGACTTTCGGGAAAAGATGGAAGATGGTATTGCACATACTGCCTTAGAGGATTCTCTATTTTTCAGACGGCCCCTTATCTTGCAGGTCGTCTGAAAAACAAAACACACCGCAGGTCAAGCCTTGCGGTGTGTTTCGGCATCACAGGGCAGACCTGCAATTGATGTTTAGTACATTTTAGGAGGCAGTTGTTGGCTGCGCAGGCGTTTTTGCAGGCGTTTTACGGCTGCGGCTTTTTTGCGTTTGCGCTCGGTAGTCGGTTTTTCGTAAGCTTCACGGGCGCGCAGCTCAGTCAGCAGACCGGTTTTTTCTACGGCACGTTTGAAACGGCGCATGGCTACTTCGAAGGGTTCGTTCTCTTTAACGCGGATTGCAGGCATTTTATTTCCTTTAAATTGAATTCTGGTTTCAAACCGCCGAAAGGGAGAAAGGTAAAAAGGGGCGGTTTGTCAAAAAGTGGTTGTTTGTATCTCGGGTGTCTTGCGACCGGCGGGATACGCGCCGTGATGTAAACATCACCTCCTAACAAGTCGGCTTGGCGCCGGATATGCCGTCGATGCGGCTGCAAATGAATTGCGGGATTATCTTTGATTGCGTCGTTCCTGTCAAGTTTGAAGGTCGTCTGAAAACCTTGAATATCGGTTTTCAGACGACCTTTGTGGTATTTCGCGCGTCTTGCTGATTTTGTTTTTGATTTTAAGAAAACTTAAACCCTATCAGGCGGCAAAACGGCATCGGCTTTACCGTCCTTCTTCCGTTAGCTTCGAACCACTTTGCGCACTTGGGGAATGGCGTGCAGGTTGTGAATGATTTGGTTGATTTGCGCCAAGTCCTTCACTTTGATGATGAACTTGAATTCGACAAAGCCTTCCGTACCTGCCAGCGCTTTGTTGGGGGTTTCGACGGACTCGATGTCCGCGCCGGAGTTAGAGATGGCTTGCGCCATAAGGGCGAGCAGGCCGTGGGCGTCTTCGGACTGGATACTGAGTCCGGTGCGGTAGGTATGGCTGCCTATGCCTTCCCAGTTCGCATCAAGCTGCTGCTCAGGGTCGGATTTGAGCAGGGTCGGACAGGTATCGCGGTGGATAATCATGCCTTTGTCTTTGACCAAAAGGGCGCGGACGGAATCGCCCGGGACGGGGTGGCAACATTCGGCAAAATGGATGCGGCCGGTTTCTTGGTCGTTGACTTTGATGGGGCTGAGTTTGACTTCGCTGCCGAAGTGCTGCCCTGCCAGTTCGGCGATGTGCATGGCGACGTACACGGGCAGGGTATGCCCCATGCCGACGTTGTAGAGGACTTCTTCAAACGAGGTTTGTTTGTCGTTGAGGTCGGCGAGGTATTTTTCTTTGAGGTCGTCTGAAAGCAATACGTCTTTGGGCAACAGGCTGGACAGGGCTTTTTGCAGGAGGTTTTCGCCGAGTATGATGGCATCGTGGCGGTTAAGGTTTTTGACGTATTGGCGGATGGCACTGCGCGCACGGCTGGAAACGGTGAAATTCAGCCATGCCGGATTGGGCTTGGCGTGTTCGGATGTGATGATTTCAACGGAGTCGCCGGTTTTGAGTTTGGTGCGCAGGGGCATCATGGTGTTGTTGATGCGGGCGGCGACGGTTTTGTGGCCGATGTCGGTGTGAACGGCGTAGGCGAAGTCTATGGGCGTCGAGCCTTTAGGCAGGGTGAGGATTTTGCCTTTGGGCGTCAGGATGTAGACTTCGTTGGGGAACAGGTCGACTTTGACGTGTTCGAGGAATTCGATGGCGTTCGCGCTGCTGGCTTGCAAATCAAGGATGTTTTTGAGCCATTGGTTGGTATGGAGGACGGCTTGATCGACGGTGTTTTCGCCGGATTTGTATATCCAGTGTCCTGCGATGCCGCCTTCGGCTACGGCATCCATTTCGCGCGTGCGGATTTGGACTTCAATGGGCAAGCCGTAAGGACCGACCAGGGTCGTGTGCAGGCTTTGGTAGCCGTTACTTTTCGGGATGGCGATATAGTCTTTGAAGCGTCCGGGTTTGGGTTGATAAAGATTGTGCAGCGCACCGAGGGCAGCGTAACAGGCGGGAATGCTGTTGACGATGACGCGGAATCCGTAAATATCCATGACTTCGGCAAAGCGCAATTTTTTCGCCAACATTTTTTGATGGATGCTGTACAGGTTTTTTTCCCGACCTTTGATTTTGGCTTCGATGTTCGCACCGACCAAACGCTGACTGAAGGCGCGCAAAACTTTGCCGACGACGTCGCGGCGGTTTTTGCGGCTGTTGTCCATTGCTTTTTTAAGGGTTTCGTAGCGGTTCGGGTGGAGGTTTTGAAACGATAAATCCTGAAGCTCTTGGTAGGCGTTGTTCAAGCCGATGCGGTTGGCGATTTGGGCGTAGATTTCGAGGGTTTCTTTGGCGATGCGGCGGCGTTTGTCGGGACGCATGGAGCCGAGCGTGCGCATATTGTGCAGGCGGTCGGCGAGTTTGACGACGATCACGCGCACGTCTTTGGTCATGGCGAGGATGAGCTTGCGGAAACTTTCCGCCTGATGCTCGGCATGATCTTCAAATTTGAGTTTTTCGAGTTTGGAAAGTCCGTCCACCATCTCGGAGATGGTTTCGCCGAATTCTGCCGCCATTTCGATTTTGGATACGCCCGTGTCTTCGAGTACGTCGTGCATCACGCCCGCGCACAAGCCTTGTATGTCCATGTGCCACAACGCAAGTTGCGTGGCGACGGCAAGGGGGTGGGTAATGTAGGGTTCGCCGCTTTTACGGGTTTGTCCGTCATGGGCGTGAAAGGCGTAGGCGACGGCTTTTTCAAGCTCGGCCTGTTCGGATGGGCTGAGATAGGAGGCGGTGCGGAACAAAAGTTCGCGGGCTTCGGCAGTCAGCGCGTCGTAGGGGGCAGTGGGCTGGGGGGCGGGCATTTCAGACGGCCTTCGGTGTGTGTTTTGTTTTGAGCCGTCAGACTGTATCGGTCGGATGTGTCGCGCCGATACAATCCGCGCGGCGGTTGGGCAGATTTTGCCTGCCGGTATTATTTGTTGCGGGTCAGCAGTTCGGTACCGATTTGACCGGCGGCGATTTCGCGCAGGGCGGTAACGGTCGGTTTGTTGTTGCGGATGTCGTCAACCATAGGGGCGTTGCCGTTTTCAAGCTGGCGAGCGCGGCGGGCGGCGACGAGGGTCAGGTCGAAATGATTGGGGATTTTGCCTGTGCAGTCTTCAGTGGTGATACGAGCCATTTGTTTGCTTTCTTTCTATTAATTTGTGATGGAATGTAAATGCGTATTTTCGCTGTTTTTCAGGAATTTTCCAACAGGTTTGAGATAAATCCTTGCTGGGAAGATTTTTTCAGACGACCTGCTTTAATGATGTGGAGCAAATCGGCTTCTGCCCTGTCTAAATCATCGTTGACGACAATATAGTCAAACAGGACGGATTGTTCGATTTCGTGACGCGCTTTGGAGAGGCGGGTTTGGATGACTTCCTCGCTGTCGGTGCCGCGCCCGATAAGGCGTTCGGCAAGGACTTCGAACGAAGGCGGCAGGATGAAGATGCTGCTCGCTTCGGGCAGGGATTTGCGTACCTGCGCCGCGCCTTGCACGTCGATTTCCAAAATCACATCGTAACCCTCTTCGCTAAGGGAATTGACCCCCGCGATGCTGGTTCCGTAATAATTACCGAAAACGTTTGCGTGTTCGAGGAAGGCTTTCTGTTTGATTAAAGACTCAAATTCCTCTTTGGGAACAAAATGATAATGCACGCCGTGCTGTTCGCCTTCGCGTGGCTGGCGGGTGGTATGCGATACGGAGACGCGCAAATCGGCGTTGTTTTTCAAAAGACGGGAAACCAGCGTGGTCTTGCCCGTGCCGGAAGCGGCGGAGATGATGAAAATATTGCCTTTTTTATGGGGTTTCATGATTTTGGTACCGATGGGATTATCTGTTGATTGTAGCATACGGGGCGTGTAATTTCATGTTCAGACGACCCTTACACACATTCCCAAACGCCGCGTCCATCGGCAGACAACGGCTTAACAGCGATACCCGACCTCCGGCAGGAAACCCACGTCTTTCTAAACTCTTGCTATAATTGCCCGCTATACACAAATAAGCCTGCAAAGACACACCATGAGCCACACTCCGCTACTCGATACCGTCGACAGCCCGCAAGATTTGCGCCGTCTGGATAAAAAACAGTTGCCCCAAGTCGCCGCCGAGCTGCGGGAGTTTCTGCTGGATTCGATAGGCAAAACCGGCGGGCATTTCGCCAGCAATCTGGGCGCGGTCGAGCTGACCATCGCCCTGCACTATGTGTATAACACGCCCGAAGACCATTTGGTTTGGGATGTCGGCCATCAAAGCTATCCGCACAAAATCCTCACCGGCCGCAAAGGCCAGATGCACACCATGCGCCGCTACGGCGGCTTGGCGGGTTTCCCCAAGCGCAGCGAATCCGAATACGACGCGTTTGGCGTAGGGCATTCGTCCACCTCCATCGGCGCGGCTTTGGGCATGGCGGCGGCAGACAAACTCTTGGGCAGCGACCGCCGCAGCGTCGCCATTATCGGCGACGGCGCGATGACGGCGGGTCAGGCGTTTGAAGCCTTGAACTGCGCGGGCGATATGGACGTGAACCTGCTGGTCATCCTAAACGACAACGAAATGTCGATTTCCCCTAACGTCGGCGCGCTGCCGAAATACCTTGCCAGCAACGTCGTACGCGATATGCGCGGCGTGTTGAGCACAATCAAGGCGCAATCGAGCAAGGTTTTGGACAAGCTGCCCGGCGCGATGGAGCTTGCCCAAAAAGTCGAACACAAAATCAAAACGCTGGCGGGCGAAGCCGAACACGCCAAGCAGTCGCTGTCTTTGTTTGAAAACTTCGGTTTCCGCTACACCGGCCCCGTGGACGGTCACAACGTCGAGCATCTGGTTGACGTATTGAAAGACTTGCGCGGCCGCAAAGGCCCGCAACTGCTGCACGTCATCACCAAAAAGGGCAACGGCTACAAACTCGCCGAAAACGACCCCGTCAAATACCACGCCGTCGCCAACCTGCCCAAAGACGTTTCAGACGACCTCAAAACCGCAACGTCGTCTGAAAAAGAAAACAAACCCGCCGCCAAACCGACCTATACGCAAGTGTTCGGCAAATGGCTGTGCGACCAGGCGGCGGCAGATTCCCGATTGGCGGCGATTACCCCCGCCATGCGCGAGGGCAGCGGACTGGTCGAATTCGAACAACAATTCCCCGACCGCTATTTCGATGTCGGCATCGCCGAGCAGCATGCCGTGACCTTTGCCGGCGGCTTGGCTTGCGAAGGCATGAAGCCCGTCGTCGCCATTTATTCCACCTTCCTCCAGCGCGCCTACGACCAACTGGTGCACGACATCGCCCTGCAAAACCTGCCTGTTTTGTTTGCCGTCGACCGTGCGGGCATCGTCGGCGCGGACGGCCCGACCCATGCCGGTTTGTACGATTTGAGCTTCTTGCGCTGCGTGCCGAACATGATTGTTGCCGCGCCGAGCGATGAAAACGAATGCCGCCTGCTGCTTTCGACCTGCTATCAGGCAGACGCCCCCGCCGCCGTCCGCTATCCGCGCGGCACGGGAACAGGCTCGCCCGTTTCAGACGACCTCGAAACCGTAGCCATCGGCAAAGGTATCGTCCGCCGCCAAGGCGAGAAAACCGCATTCATCGCCTTCGGCAGCATGGTCGCCCCCGCATTGGCGGTTGCCGAAAAACTGAACGCCACCGTCGCCGATATGCGCTTCGTCAAACCGATAGACGAGGAACTCATCGTCCGCCTCGCCCAAAGCCACGACTACATCGTTACCGCCGAAGAAAACGCCGAACAAGGCGGCGCAGGCAGCGCAGTGCTGGAAGTATTGGCAAAACACGGTATCTGCAAACCCGTTTTGCTTTTGGGTGTTACCGATACTGTAACCGAACACGGCGATCCGAAAAAACTTTTGGACGATTTGGGTTTGAGTGCCGACGCAATGGAAAAACGCATACGCGGATGGCTGCCGTCGGCTTGAGCTGAAGCTGCGCATATAGTGGATTAAATCTAAATCAGGACAAGGCGACGAAGCCGCAGACAGTACAGATAGTACGGAACCGATTCACTTGGTACTTCAGCACCTTAGAGAATCGTTCTCTTTGAGCTAAGGCGAGGCAACGCCGTACTGGTTTAAAGTTAATCCACTATATAGCCCCTACCCTTTTGAAAGGCGTTTCAGTGCCAGACTCAAAGCATTACCACCAAACGGAAAACCGCCCAGCCCGCAACCAATAGTCCGGCGCACAAACGGATGGCTCTGCGTTGTAAAAGTGTTTTCAATTGCACTGCAAAGATCCCCATTGCCAACAAATTCGGCAACGTTCCCAGTGCAAAAGCCAACATATACAGCCCGCCCTGCACCGCATTGCCGCTGCCTAAAGCATACAATGAAGCGCTGTATACCAAGCCGCAAGGCAGCCAGCCCCACAACATGCCTACGCCGAAACAAGCCGGAACGGATTTAATCGGCAGCAGTCGGTTCAAAATCGGATTCAAACGTTTCCATATCGGTCTGCCTATGCGCTCAATTTGTGTAGCCGCCGTAGAAAGCCCCGCCAGATACAGCCCCAACAGCAACAGCAAAATATTCGCCGCAATATACAGGCCGTTTTGCAGCCAGCGCGTATCATCCAAAGAAATACCGACTTGCCCGACCAGCCCAACAATCAAACCTATCAATACATAGCTGCTGATGCGTCCCAAATTCAATAGGACAATCAGTCCCAGCCGATTAAGATGCGGCGGAAGCTGCAACGCAAACGCACTACTCAATCCGCCGCACATTCCGACACAATGCGTACCGCCGAAAAAGCCGAGTAGAAACAGAGTGAAAAAGGTGATGTCGTAATTCATTATTGGAAAGGCGATGTGTCGATAGAAGTATGATTTTTCAGGAAAATGTAGAGCGATATGATGAAAGCCATATCTTTAAATATTTTCAAGAAGTTGCCATCTTGATTTTCGCGTTGATTTTAAACCCATCCATGACTATCTGTCCGCTTTTGCACTGGCTTTCTTGTGATACCGATTTTATCGATGACTTCCACCATCTTCCATCGTCTGCCCAACAAAATTACCCTAGCCTATTTGATATTCGACTGCCCTCTTATATAAAAAATTCCAAATTTCAAAAGGTCGTCTGAAACGCTAGATAAAGCATTTTCAGACGACCTTTTTTCTATTCGAATCAAACACGGATGTCGGGTACTTTATTGAACAGACGATAGAAATTGTCGCTAGTGTAAGCGGCAAGCGTTTCTACGGGTTCGCTGCGCAGTTTCGCCACAAACTCGGCGGTATAACGGACATAGGAAGGTTCGTTAGGCTTACCGCGTTTGGGAACCGGGGCGAGGAAGGGGGAGTCGGTTTCGACCAGCATTCGATCCGCAGGGACGTATTTGGCGGCTTCCTGAATTTGTGGGGCATTTTTGAAGGTAACAATGCCGGAGAAGGAAATATACAGCCCCAAATCCAAAGCAGCTTTGGCAAAAGCGGTATCTTCGGTGAAGCAGTGGATAACGCCAGAATTGGTTTGACCTTCTTTCAGAATCGCCAAAGTATCGGCGGCGGCATCGCGGGTGTGAACAATCACAGGCAAACCGCTTTCGTTGGCGGCTTGGATGTGTTCGGCGAAGCGGCGGTGCTGCCATGCCAAATCGCCTTTGCACCAGTAATAATCCAAGCCCGTTTCGCCTATACCGACGACTTTCGGGTGTTTTGCCGCTTCCACCATTTCAGCGACGGTAAATTCTTCGGCTTCTTGGCTGTCGGGGTGGACGCCTATGGTGCAGTAAACCTGTTCATTGGCTTGGGCAATGTCGAAGACTTCGGCGAAACTCTGTTTGCTCACGCTGATGGCAAGCGCCTGCTTGACGCTTTGTTCTTCCATATTGGCGAACACTTCAGGCAGGCGGTTGCTCAAGCCTTCGAAATTGAGGTGGCAGTGCGAATCGATTAAATGCATGATTTTAAAGCGTGAAGGTAACGCGGTCGCTGCGCAGTTTCGGTCCCAGCTCGCCTTCAATCAGGGTTTTCGCCTGAAGGCAGCTTTCGTGTTCGGAAAATGCCAGCCCGACACCTTTGGGACGGTGTGCGGAAGTACGGGCGGGGTTAATCCAGACGACTTTGGTAGGCAGGAAGCGTTTGGGGTAATCGGCGATTTCAACGGCGAGCAGGATGTCTTCGCCCAATGAAAATACGTCTTCGGTTGGAACGAAAAGTCCGCCGTGTTCGAGAAACGGCATATAGCAGTTGTAGAGCAGAGTCGGGTCTTTAAGCTGCAACGCCATCATTTTCGCCGGAATGTCTTTATTGTTGTTTACCATTTTGTTTTACCTTATCTGATTATTTGTTTTGCCAAAATTCGAGATATTCAGTCAGCAGATACTCAAGCTGCATTTTAACACTCAAGGTGTGGTATCCGTAAGGGCTGAGTGCGTTCAGACGACCCGTCAGCGCAAACAGGCGGCGCGGATCGGTTTTGGAAGCCGTCTGCGACAATGCCTGCGCGTAATCGGGATAATAAAGCGGCGGCATTTGTTGTTGCACCAAGCCGACATCCAACAGCCATTTCTGCATCCAGTCAATGAAGACTGCCAACGGTTGTTTGTGTTTGTCAAACGCAGCGGCATAGTCGAGTATCGTCAACAGCCGCGGGGCGGCAAGCAAAGTGAGCAGCTCTTCGCGCAAGTCATCCATTTCGGGCGTACGGGCAAACAAGGGCGCGCCGCTGTGGAAAGCCAGCAGAGATTCCGCATCATCCACACCCTCTTTCCGAAGATACGCCAAAGCTTCGTCGCGCGAAGGTGCGGGCAAAACCATCTGGCGGCAACGGCTTTTAATGGTCGGAAGAAGCTTATCACGCGCATGCGTAACCATCAAAAAAACAACATGTTGCGGCGGTTCTTCCAAAGCTTTGAGCAATCCGTTTGCCGCCTGCACGTTCATACTTTCAGCGGGATGTACCAATACCACCCGCAACCCGCCGCGCACAGCAGTCAGATAAATGTTTTCCACAATATCGCGCACGGCATCTATTTTAATCTGCAACAATTTTCGCCCGACCGCACCGTCTTCGGGGATTTCAGGAGTGAGTTCGTAAAAATCGGGATGGCTGTTTTGCAAAAACAAATGACACGAAGCGCATACGCCGCAAGGCTGATGATCTTCCCGAGGCGATTCGCACAGCAAAGCCTGCGCCACAAACCGCGCAAACGCCGTTTTGCCGGTGTTTTCCTTGCCGGTAAACAGCCAAGCGTTCGGACGATTTTCCCAATGGTCGGTAAGCTGCCGCCACTGGTTTTGATGCCACGGATAAATCATATTGAAAAGTACAAGCGTTTGAACAAAAGCGTGATTATACAGGGAAATGTTGGAGGTCGTCTGAAACTGAGAATACAATTCGAAACGTTTATAACATCGTCTCTATCCTCTTTCCGCCTCTTCTCAGCCTTTTTGACCCTCCCTTCTCCTCAAAAGGTTCCCTGCCCCTATTCCCCTAGCGTCATCTACCGCAACGGATGTGAACGCGCTATTTGGCGGGGACGTAGTCGGCATAGTGCGCCGGCAAGGCAGT
>NZ_KV821455.1:0-652 GCF_001815675.1 Neisseria sp. HMSC065D04 | reverse complement strand
TTTTGCTATCGATATGCCTCAAGACTCAAATATCTTGCATGATTTGTCCGTATTGGCGAAATGCTGCGCCTTGTCTTCGCAGGTGCTTTCGGTCGTTTCACACGATACCGTGACAAAGCTTTCGTTGATTTTCAATACCTTGGGATTTTTATCCGACCGCGCTACTGCCTTCAGGGTAAACCGCCCGTCCGGCGTGCCTTTGGCGTCGCCTTGCACCTTGATGCAAAAATCGCCGATTTCCTTAATCGGCAAATCCGGCCATTGGGTGGAACTTTGTTTGAAACTTCCGTTTTTTTGATAAAAACGTTCCAGAAATTGGGCGTTTTCCATCATGGCTGCCCGCACTTCCTGCAGCTTGGTATTTTCAACATATTTTTGGTAAGACGGGTAGGCAATCGACGTTAAAATCCCCACCATCATGATGGTAAAAACCAGTTGAGACAAAGAAAATCCCTGCTGAATTTCCTTCATTCCGCCCCCTTTCGAAAAATAAACCGGACATTTCATCTTTATCGTTGTGTGATATCAAAATGGGGATTGAAGCTTTCGCACTTCAAAACCATACGGCGAAGTTGCCTGCGGCAAGCCCGAACTGTTTCTGAATCAATCCCTTATAAAATGAGGTCGGTATCTTATCGTCCTTATGGCGGGC
>NZ_KV821454.1:0-6335 GCF_001815675.1 Neisseria sp. HMSC065D04 | reverse complement strand
GCCGGGGCGACGGTTGCTTCCGCCTTCAGTTTGGAGAAGATGCCCTCACCGATACCTTTGACGTTTTTCAACTCCTCGACCGATTTGAAGGCACCATGTTGTTGACGGTAGTCCACGATGGCTTTGGCTTTGGCAGGGCCGATACCGGGCAGGGCTTCCAACTCGGACGGGGAAGCGGTATTGATGTTGACGGCGGCCAGCGACAGCGAAGCGGTCAGCAGGGAGAGGGCGGCAAAGAGGAATTTTTTCATAAGAAGGTACTCCATAGTTTGTGAATGCGGATGATGCCTGTGTGTGCGGCACCGTAAAATAGTTGGCTATCATATCCGTCTTACCGTTTCCGTTCAAACGATACCTGAAGATTTCTTAGTTTACTATCTCTTTATGTATTGATTCTGCAACATCCCTATTCTACCCGCCCCCTCCCTATCCGTCACATTTACCCGCTGCGCTATCGTCGCACCCACCTATCTCCACTCGTGAGCAGTAAGCCATAGCAAGAAGGCAAGGAACGGCAATGACGAGTTTCAAGTAAAGATATGAATAAAATATAAGGTAAAAGTAAAAGCCCCCGACATCTGTCGGGGGCTTAGAATAGGTGTTTGGCAGTGACCTACTTTCGCATGGAAGAACCACACTATCATCGGCGCTGAGTCGTTTCACGGTCCTGTTCGGGATGGGAAGGCGTGGGACCAACTCGCTATGGCCGCCAAACTTAAACTGTACAAATCGGTAAAGCCTTAATCAATATATTCGGTGATGACTGAATCAGTCAGTAAGCTTTTTATTTGAAGTTCTTCAAATGATAGAGTCAAGCCTCACGAGCAATTAGTATGGGTTAGCTTCACGCGTTACCGCGCTTCCACACCCCACCTATCAACGTCCTGGTCTCGAACGACTCTTTAGTGCGGTTAAACCGCAAGGGAAGTCTCATCTTCAGGCGAGTTTCGCGCTTAGATGCTTTCAGCGCTTATCTCTTCCGAACTTAGCTACCCGGCTATGCAACTGGCGTTACAACCGGTACACCAGAGGTTCGTCCACTCCGGTCCTCTCGTACTAGGAGCAGCTCCCGTCAAACTTCCAACGCCCACTGCAGATAGGGACCAAACTGTCTCACGACGTTTTAAACCCAGCTCACGTACCACTTTAAATGGCGAACAGCCATACCCTTGGGACCGACTACAGCCCCAGGATGTGATGAGCCGACATCGAGGTGCCAAACTCCGCCGTCGATATGAACTCTTGGGCGGAATCAGCCTGTTATCCCCGGAGTACCTTTTATCCGTTGAGCGATGGCCCTTCCATACAGAACCACCGGATCACTATGTCCTGCTTTCGCACCTGCTCGACTTGTCGGTCTCGCAGTTAAGCTACCTTTTGCCATTGCACTATCAGTCCGATTTCCGACCGGACCTAGGTAACCTTCGAACTCCTCCGTTACTCTTTGGGAGGAGACCGCCCCAGTCAAACTGCCTACCATGCACGGTCCCCGACCCGGATTACGGGTCTGGGTTAGAACCTCAAAGACACCAGGGTGGTATTTCAAGGACGGCTCCACAGAGACTGGCGTCTCTGCTTCTAAGCCTCCCACCTATCCTACACAAGTGACTTCAAAGTCCAATGCAAAGCTACAGTAAAGGTTCACGGGGTCTTTCCGTCTAGCAGCGGGTAGATTGCATCTTCACAACCACTTCAACTTCGCTGAGTCTCGGGAGGAGACAGTGTGGCCATCGTTACGCCATTCGTGCGGGTCGGAACTTACCCGACAAGGAATTTCGCTACCTTAGGACCGTTATAGTTACGGCCGCCGTTTACTGGGGCTTCGATCCGATGCTCTCACATCTTCAATTAACCTTCCAGCACCGGGCAGGCGTCACACCCTATACGTCCACTTTCGTGTTAGCAGAGTGCTGTGTTTTTAATAAACAGTCGCAGCCACCTATTCTCTGCGACCCTCCGAGGCTTACGGAGCAAGTCCTTAACCTTAGAGGGCATACCTTCTCCCGAAGTTACGGTATCAATTTGCCGAGTTCCTTCTCCCGAGTTCTCTCAAGCGCCTTAGAATTCTCATCCTGCCCACCTGTGTCGGTTTGCGGTACGGTTCGATTCAAACTGAAGCTTAGTGGCTTTTCCTGGAAGCGTGGTATCGGTTACTTCATGTCCTTAGACACTCGTCATCACTTCTCGGTGTTAAGAAGACCCGGATTTGCCTAAGTCTTCCACCTACCGGCTTAAACAAGCTATTCCAACAGCTTGCTAACCTAACCTTCTCCGTCCCCACATCGCATTTGAATCAAGTACAGGAATATTAACCTGTTTCCCATCGACTACGCATTTCTGCCTCGCCTTAGGGGCCGACTCACCCTACGCCGATGAACGTTGCGTAGGAAACCTTGGGCTTTCGGCGAGCGGGCTTTTCACCCGCTTTATCGCTACTCATGTCAACATTCGCACTTCTGATACCTCCAGCACACTTTACAATGCACCTTCATCAGCCTACAGAACGCTCCCCTACCATGCCAGTAAACTGGCATCCGCAGCTTCGGTTATAGATTTGAGCCCCGTTACATCTTCCGCGCAGGACGACTCGACCAGTGAGCTATTACGCTTTCTTTAAATGATGGCTGCTTCTAAGCCAACATCCTGGCTGTCTGGGCCTTCCCACTTCGTTTACCACTTAATCTATCATTTGGGACCTTAGCTGGCGGTCTGGGTTGTTTCCCTCTTGACAACGGACGTTAGCACCCGCTGTCTGTCTCCCGAGGAACCACTTGATGGTATTCTTAGTTTGCCATGGGTTGGTAAGTTGCAATAACCCCCTAGCCATAACAGTGCTTTACCCCCATCAGTGTCTTGCTCGAGGCACTACCTAAATAGTTTTCGGGGAGAACCAGCTATCTCCGAGTTTGTTTAGCCTTTCACCCCTATCCACAGCTCATCCCCGCATTTTGCAACATGCGTGGGTTCGGTCCTCCAGTACCTGTTACGGCACCTTCAACCTGGCCATGGATAGATCACTCGGTTTCGGGTCTACACCCAGCAACTGTTCGCCCTATTAAGACTCGGTTTCCCTACGCCTCCCCTATTCGGTTAAGCTCGCTACTGAATGTAAGTCGTTGACCCATTATACAAAAGGTACGCAGTCACACCACATGGGTGCTCCCACTGTTTGTATGCATCAGGTTTCAGGTTCTATTTCACTCCCCTCCCGGGGTTCTTTTCGCCTTTCCCTCACGGTACTGGTTCACTATCGGTCGATGATGAGTATTTAGCCTTGGAGGATGGTCCCCCCATATTCAGACAGGATTCCACGTGTCCCGCCCTACTTTTCGTACGCTTAGTACCACTGTTGAGATTTCGAATACGGGACTATCACCCACTATGGTCAAGCTTCCCAGCTTGTTCTTCTATCTCGACAGTTATTACGTACAGGCTCCTCCGCGTTCGCTCGCCACTACTTGCGGAATCTCGGTTGATTTCTTTTCCTCCGGGTACTTAGATGGTTCAGTTCTCCGGGTTCGCTTCTCTAAGTCTATGTATTCAACTTAGGATACTGCACAGAATGCAGTGGGTTTCCCCATTCGGACATCGCGGAATCATAGCTTTATTGCCAGCTCCCCCACGCTTTTCGCAGGCTTACACGTCCTTCGTCGCCTATCATCGCCAAGGCATCCACCTGATGCACTTATTCACTTGACTCTATCATTTCAAGAACTTCTCTGACTTTGCCTGACATTCCGTTGACTAGAACATCAAACTTGAATTTCCTACTCTGATAAAGCTTACTGCTTGTTGTGTCTTAATCCCGCCTTTTGTCTTTCGGGATTAAGTCGATACAATCATCACCCAAATACTGTACCTGTTTTTCTTTTCCTATTCAGGAGACAACTGACCGTTTGCAATCAGTCAATCATCAAAAACAGACACATTGTCTTTGTTTGTTGATTTCGGCTTTCCAATTTGTTAAAGATCGATGCGTTCAATATTGCTATTTACTTCGCAAATCAAAATGAGCTGATTATTATAGCAGCCTTTCTTTTTCCGTCAAACTGATTCGTCAGCAGACTTCTCTTTAGAAAAAAAGAAAGCAGTTACACTGCCTTTTAACTCGCTTTGATTTGGAAAGTATTGGTGGAGGCAAACGGGATCGAACCGATGACCCCCTGCTTGCAAAGCAGGTGCTCTACCAACTGAGCTATGCCCCCGTTCTTGGTGGGTCTGGGAGGACTTGAACCTCCGACCCCACGCTTATCAAGCGTGTGCTCTAACCAGCTGAGCTACAAACCCGGATTCTCTTCTTAAGCGAACCTTGTCTTCACTCAAGCATTCTTCCGCATCTTCTACAGTTTACCGATAAGTGTGAATGCGACAACCTCTTCTTTCTCTAGAAAGGAGGTGATCCAGCCGCAGGTTCCCCTACGGCTACCTTGTTACGACTTCACCCCAGTCATGAAGCATACCGTGGTAAGCGGGCTCCTTGCGGTTACCCTACCTACTTCTGGTATCCCCCACTCCCATGGTGTGACGGGCGGTGTGTACAAGACCCGGGAACGTATTCACCGCAGTATGCTGACCTGCGATTACTAGCGATTCCGACTTCATGCACTCGAGTTGCAGAGTGCAATCCGGACTACGATCGGTTTTGTGAGATTGGCTCCACCTCGCGGCTTGGCTACCCTCTGTACCGACCATTGTATGACGTGTGAAGCCCTGGTCATAAGGGCCATGAGGACTTGACGTCATCCCCACCTTCCTCCGGCTTGTCACCGGCAGTCTCATTAGAGTGCCCAACTTAATGATGGCAACTAATGACAAGGGTTGCGCTCGTTGCGGGACTTAACCCAACATCTCACGACACGAGCTGACGACAGCCATGCAGCACCTGTGTTACGGCTCCCGAAGGCACCCCTCCGTCTCTGGAGGGTTCCGTACATGTCAAGACCAGGTAAGGTTCTTCGCGTTGCATCGAATTAATCCACATCATCCACCGCTTGTGCGGGTCCCCGTCAATTCCTTTGAGTTTTAATCTTGCGACCGTACTCCCCAGGCGGTCGATTTCACGCGTTAGCTTCGCTACTAAGCAGTCATGCTGCCCAACAGCTAATCGACATCGTTTAGGGCGTGGACTACCAGGGTATCTAATCCTGTTTGCTACCCACGCTTTCGGGCATGAACGTCAGTGTTATCCCAGGAGGCTGCCTTCGCCATCGGTATTCCTCCACATCTCTACGCATTTCACTGCTACACGTGGAATTCTACCTCCCTCTGACACACTCTAGTCACCCAGTTCAGAACGCAGTTCCCAGGTTGAGCCCGGGGATTTCACATCCTGCTTAAGTAACCGTCTGCGCCCGCTTTACGCCCAGTAATTCCGATTAACGCTCGCACCCTACGTATTACCGCGGCTGCTGGCACGTAGTTAGCCGGTGCTTATTCTTCAGGTACCGTCATCAGACAGGGGTATTAACCCCGCCCTTTTCTTCCCTGACAAAAGTCCTTTACAACCCGAAGGCCTTCTTCAGACACGCGGCATGGCTGGATCAGGCTTGCGCCCATTGTCCAAAATTCCCCACTGCTGCCTCCCGTAGGAGTCTGGGCCGTGTCTCAGTCCCAGTGTGGCGGATCATCCTCTCAGACCCGCTACTGATCGTCGCCTTGGTAGGCCTTTACCCCACCAACTAGCTAATCAGATATCGGCCGCTCAAACAGCGCAAGGCCAAATGGTCCCCTGCTTTCTTCCTCAGAAAATATGCGGTATTAGCTAATCTTTCGATTAGTTATCCCCCACTGCTCGGTACGTTCCGATATGTTACTCACCCGTTCGCCACTCGCCACCCAAGAAGCAAGCTTCTCTGTGCTGCCGTCCGACTTGCATGTGTAAAGCATGCCGCCAGCGTTCAATCTGAGCCAGGATCAAACTCTTATGTTCAATCTCTAACTTTTTAACTTCTGGTCTGCTTCAAAGAAACCAACAGGACAATGTCTAAAACATCATCTTGTCTGTCTTTCAAACAGTGTGAGGCTGTCGCACTCACACTTATCGGTAATCTGTTTTGTTAAAGAGCGAAAACGAATTATAAAGCATTTCATCTCATTGTCAATCAAAACTTTTCTTAAAACCTCGAAAAATCAGACCAACTGTGATATACTTACCTGTTCGTTCAATCACCGCCAAAGCAGCGAAGAACCGAACTATACCCCTACCCTCAAAAACCGTCAACTCCTAAACCGCAAAAAATTCCACAAAACCTAACAACAACCTGAAATACAAAGACTTTTATTTCAAAATATTCTCAAACCAAACTCAATCAACAGCAAAGGTCGTCTGAAATCCC
>NZ_KV821453.1:0-11360 GCF_001815675.1 Neisseria sp. HMSC065D04 | reverse complement strand
AGTTATCAATGAACAAAAGCATTTTGAATCTAACCTGCTGTTAATTAAAGAATCTTTGTTATTTCCGCCTGAATAATACCCGATTTAATACCCGCTTTTGATTTTCTGCTACGAAACTGGGCGCGTTTTAATCCAGTTTTCCACTTCATCTAATCGCCATCGCGAGGCTGCCCCAATCTTGTACGGGCGCGGAAATACATCATCCTTAATCATGGCATAAAGCTTTGTCTTTCCGCAAGCGGTTATCTCTAAGACTTCTTTTAATTTGAGTAATTTCATTTTCTGCCTGCCTTTCGTAGTTTCGTCAGGCGGTATTTCCGCCGCCTGTCGGATTGGTAGTTATTCAGCCGCCGGCGCATCATTGCTCCGTACAAACTTCTTCAAATCGGGTTTAAAGTAATTTTCGCCTTTTACGATTTTCCCGTTCTCGTTAAAGATTGGATTACCGTTTTCGTCAAACTTGCTCCAATTCGACAAATTGACTTCTTGCAATGCCCCAGCCATGTCAAAGCCCATCATATAGCCCACGCCGATTGCTGTTACGATTTGGTCGCACAGGGAATCCAGTAGGTCGATTTCCCAGTTTTCTGGCAATTCTACAAATTTGCCATCACTATTCTTATCAATGGCATCACATACATAAAATTCTTGCGAAATCTGCTCTGCTTGTGCCGAGTTGCAAGACAACGCCGCCATCATTTCAGCAACTTCTTCAAAATGCGCCCCGATTTGGGTTGCCTTGTCTTTTTCTGTCGGATTTGGCTTTGCTGCTTTGAACCAATCAATTACTTTTTCAATATTCATTTTCAAGCTCCTATTTGTACGGTGTATTCTTTGCGGTCATGCGGTTTGTTTTGGTTTACCGCCTGCGCTTGGTAGTAGGCGCATAACCCCTCCGCGCTTGGATAGGTCAAGACGTTGATTGCCTCGACCTTGTAAACCGCGCCGTCCTGCGTCTTAAATTCCTGCCCGATTTTGTACGGGCACCCGTGTTTTTCGGGGTTATCTTTCAGGTCGTCTAAAAGCTCGCCCCGTTTTCTGTTGAGATAATCTATCGCCGCTGATAGCTGGCGTAGGTCGTCTGAAATTGTCACTTCATCTGCCCTTTCTGATATTCGTTTATCTGTATCGCCCCTTTCGGGATTCCTGATACTTCCACCGCGATGATGACGGCGGCGATCAGGATTGCGATAATTATCTCTTTCATGCCGCTGCGTCCTGTCGCATAAGGCTAACCAGGTTCGCCGCGCGTTTAAAATGCTTAGCCCAGTTAAAACAGCTAAATCCTGTTCCGCTGTCGCAATGTCGTATGATGTTTTCCGAATCCTTGACAGCCTGAACTAGCGCGCCGCCCTTATTAGCGACAAGCATTTTCATCATCGGCTGACGCACGTCACCGATACGCTGCGGGCGGATTGGGTTTAATGGCTTGCCGTACATTTCTGAAAGTGCTGAATCTGCCTGAATCCCCACATCGTAAAGCAGGTTTGTGGCGTGCAAGATTCGGTCGGTAAATTCGGCATAGGGCATTTTCAGGCGGCGGGCTTCCGCGCGGGAATCGCTACCGTTGACGACCTTATCAACCGCTGAAATGATTCCGCCATCAAGCTCTAAAAACGTCATGGCTTTCTTGGTAACGCTGACCGCGATTGAGTATGTGGACACTTCGGCGATTAAACGAACCGGCGCGTCTTTCAAAAACTCTTCATACGCGGCGAAGAGATTAGACAGCGGGCGCAATACCAATTGACGTTGATTCGGGCTAAGGTCGTCAAAATCCTTAGTCCATTGCGCGACCGCTTGCGACGCTTCACGGCAGGCAAACTCCACGCTTTTCTCGTTCGCTGGGTCGTCTGTGTTGCAGTACAGACCAAGCCGCTGAACCTGCTTAATAATATGCTCTGCGAAGTTGATTAACTCCTGATTGCAGGCATAGCGCATATCTTGCAACGACAGCCACATCTTGACGCTACATGTAACCGCTTCGTCTGCTGATACCTTTTCGCCTGACAGCATTGCGTTGATGTTGTCCTTTTGCTCTTTCGACATTCCCGATAGCTTGTTGCGGTCAATGTTTTTCACTTTGCCCGCACGTTTCAGGGCGCGCTCTTGCTGCGTTGATTTCTTTGCCGCACGCTTGGCGGCCATCATTTGACTTGCTGTTGTCATGGTTTCCTCGCTTTGCCGTCCTCTCAACGGCTCGGGCGTTTGGCTGCCTGCCTGTGGGGTTGTTATCGTTTGCTGTCGATGTATGCCATAGCAACATCTATGGCTTCACGGATGTCGTTACTTGTAGCTGCCAATACCTCAAAATGGTCTTCTTGCTTTTGGATAACGGCATTTGGGGTTTCAAGAATATCGCCATCTTCGTCGCAAAGCCTTTCTGTTAAAGCGCAATCATTCTTTAACAGCCAGTCAAGGCGCACGGTGTCAGGGTGTGGGATGATTTCAAAATCGTCAGCATCATAAAAACTGGACACCGCGTTACCATCAAAAAAACCAAAACGGATTTAAAACTTATGCTAACTACAATACCAACCGCGCCGTCTGATTTCCGCTTCACGCGGTCACCGAATTTAAACTGCATCATTATTTTCATCCTTTACGTTATAAAACTGCATCGCTGCGTCTATCGCGTCGCGCATACTGTCGATGTGCTTTTCAACACATTCGCGCGGGAGTAACACGCTGCCTATTTTGTTGTGCTTGTCTGCCAGCCAATCAAGGCGAACGGTGTCAGGGTGCTTGATAATTTCTAGGCTATCGAGATGCACATAACGCGGGATATTAAGCCCATCAATAAAAATGCTTGCAGCATTAGATGCTTCATCAATCCCAATTATTACGCCTGACGTTTGGTAGTGTTTACAAGAAACCATATCCCCAAACTTAAACTTACTTACCATTTCGCACTCCTAGAACGGGATGTCATCTGATTCGTCATTACCACCAACGGGCGCGGCTGGTGCCTGACGGCGCGGCGGCGTTGGCGTTTCGCCTTGCGCCTGTTGCTCACTGTTACCACCACCCAGCATTTTCATTTCATTGGCGATGATGTCGTATGCCGTGCGCTCGATGCCGTCTTTGCCCTGATATTTTCGGCTTTGGATTTTGCCTTCCAAATACACTTGACTGCCTTTCTTCAGGTATTGCCCAGCGATTTCGGCAAGGCGGCGATACATGGTGATGTTGTGCCACTCTGTTTTCTCTTGACGCTGCCCGTTGCGGTCGTTCCATGCTTCGCTCGTGGCGACGCTGAAGTTACAGACCGCCTCGCCGTTCGGCATATAGCGCGTTTCAGGGTCTCGACCGAGACGACCGATTAAAATTACTTTGTTCAGCATTTTTGCTTCCTTTAAAAACTGTTTTGACAGGCTTCCAAACGGTCTTTCCGTCTATCTCTTGCGCCTGCCTGATTCCGACGATGTGGATGTCGGGATTCCCCGCAAACAGCCTGATAAATTCCTCCGCCGTCTCGATTGACGAATATTCAGGGCTGATTTGGTAGCGGGCGTTACTAAGCCGCTTCCATTTGCGCGTGTCCTCGTACCACTTCGACTGCTTTTTGTCATATACAAGCCGCCGCCGTTTTTCTTCTTCGGGACGGCTTTTACCAAACACTGCGAACATGACGGCTCCTTACAGGGCGTTGATTTCTGCCTTTTGCTCGTCGGTCAGGTTGTAGTTTTCCAAGACGTCGGAAACTTCTTTCACGCCTGTTGACACCGCTTCAACCAATGCCGCGAACTGTTCTTCTGTCAGCGTGGGCTTGGGTGCTTCTTCCGCTGGTTCAGGATTGGCTTTCTCGACAGGCTGCGCTTCGACCATTGCGTTCAAATCCTGCGCGCTTGATTTCTTGACTTCTTGGATTGCGAACCAGTCATACGGCTTGCCTCATGCCGTCTTTAAGGCTTGTATAGATTTTCCGCAATTCGACAATCTGCGCGGGGCGGATGGCTTCGAGACGGCATTGATAACGGTCTTGGATGTTTTCGGGAGTAATGCCAAACTTACCCATCGCTTCGGTCAGTTTTCGGATGGTCTCTTTGACTTCTTCGGGTTTCGTGCCAACGCTTGCTGCCTGCGTGATTGAGCATTGCGCCAAAGCTGCCTCCACAATATCGCCCGGAATCACACTCAAGATACAGGCGCGGAGTCGGCGGCTGCCCTGATTCGCCACTATCTCATAGATGTCGCGCGGGTCAGTAAGCGTTTTCGCGCCGCCTTTTGACACGCGCTTATGCACTACCTGAAAAACCTTTGCTTGCCGGACGTTGGTTTCCAAATCCCAAGCGTAAGCCTCGACTGTTGACACGCCGTTTTCTTGCGACAGTTCACGAATGCCAAAATCGATATTGCCCCAGTTCTGCGCCAAGACTTCAGCCAATCGGATTGATGGGCCTTCGACGTTTTGCCCGCCGCGCGGGTAACTGTAAACCGCCGAATCTGCCAACGTCTGACGTGTGCAGGCGTTTAAGATTCGGTCTGCTGCCTGAATTTGATTGCGCGGGAACTGTTTAGCCATAAAGACCATCGCCTGTATCTCGCTTGCTTCGCGCTGCGACTTGACTTCGGTCATTGTGTTTGGCAGTGATTCAGAAACCGCCGTTTGTTGAAACGGGTTTTTTACCATTTGATTCATTTTTTAATCCTTGTCATAGTATGCCCAAGCCGGTAAAGATAACGGCTCGATGTTTTCGCTGTATGCGTTAAATTTATTTGCCTTGATACATTCAGCAAGCGTCCTTAAATCCCTGCGGAACAGTTCATGTCCGCGCTCTTTTGCTTCGTCGTCCAGTGTGTAGCAGGCGACGGCGAACGGTGCTTTTTTCTCGACGGCGATGAAGATAAACCCTTTCGGATATTCCCCTGTCGCCTGATAAATGCCGTTGCTGTAAAAGGCGTCCTGAACGTGGTATCGGTAATTGGCGACTGACCGCGCGAAACCGTGCGGGCTTGCGTCGTCTGTTGACTTCAGGTCAACGATGATTCCGTTGCTATTCCAAAAGTCAGGACGGCAACGGCAATCAATGCCAGTTTCTTCGTCTTGCCAAAAGACAGACTGTTCAGGCTTGCCACTACTCAACAATGCCGCCGCCTTTGGGTGTGCTTGGATGGCTGCTGCCATGCCTTTGATTTGCTCTACCCATTCGGCTTTTAGAATCGTCTTTCCGCTTTCTGCAATCTCTGCCAACTGCGCTTTGCCGTCTTTGGTTCGCCCATTGAAGTCATCGGGCAAGACCGCGTAAGATTCGGCAAACACTTCAGGCAACAAGATGTAGTCGTGAAACGCGCTACCGAAAATCATCGCCTGTGTGCTTTCGGTTTCCGATTCCCGCGCGTGTTTGTAATGGGCGGGGCTTTTGGCAAGTTGGTCTAACTGTGTCTTGCTGACCGCCGCATGGCTGTGGTAGTCGGCATTGCTCATATTGCTTATGATTGTCATAACCCACCTGCCAAAAGGCTATCCATGTACTTCCGCGCCGCCTTTTCGGTTTTGAAAACCTGAACGTCTTGCAACGCCGCACGTTTTGCCTTATCGGGTCGGAACGTAACCTTGTTGTAACCGTCGGGCATGATTCCGACCTGATAGCCGCCTCGCACTTTTCGCATGACTACGTTCAGGCTTCGCGGCAAACCCATAAAGCCTTTAACCTTTGCCGACAGGCTGCCTGCAAGTTCGTATGGTCGATGGTTCATTTTGCTGCCTCCGCGTCGCCGCGCACTCTCTCGGCGGCTGTCAGTTGTTCGTACATTTCCGCGATTGCGGCTTCGTTTTCGCGCGTCGCTTTGGCGGCTGCCCGCATCTCCTGCCGTGCCACCGCGTCGCGGATGTTTTCGTATGGGTCGATAGCGTCCACGCCGATTGACGAAACGTCTGTGTAGTCCATATATGCCTGCGCTTTCGCGTATGCCTGCACACAAAAAGCTACTGCCGCCGAAGCGATGATGATTGCTGTGTATTTCATGGTTGTTTCCTCGCTGATTCATGATGTTTGGGATTGCCCGCCGAATCTTCCTTACTAAACTCGGCGGGCTTGGCTGTTTCTTCGTTCAGCCTGCGCCGCGGCAACTAAAGGTATCGTCGCCCGCGCATTGTCGCGGTTTAAGGCGGTGGGAAAACTTTTCAACAAAAACCACCGCCGGCATCCCCACTCACGACTAACGGTTTGCCTACTCTATCCACTTCATGGGTATTCTTTGCCGCTTCAGGCGGCGTTAATCTTTTCCTGCTCGATAAATCGGTCTGCGTAAAAATCGAGATTTTCGATTCGTGTGTAGTAATGGTCGTCCTCGATAGCGTCTTCCATCACTTCCATCATCTCGTTACTGACCCATGCGGCTTCATCTCGGAGATTTATTCTGTATTCCCACTGGCGCGGGGTTTCGTCTTGGCACCCTTTAAGGGCTTCGCGGTACTTAAACGCCGTCTTCATGACGAGATGTTCGATGTCGTCTTCCAGCGTGAAAAACCGTTCTTGCTTCGCCTCGCTGACTGCCTGCGCTCTTGTGTAGGCTGCGTCCTCGCCACTCATTCCCCAGTCAGTGGATACATATCCGATGCTGCTCATTTGATAACCTCACAAGTGATTGACGGCGATGATGTGATTTTCAGTTTCGTACCGTCGGGGAAGTAATAGAACATGACCTTACCCGTTGCCGCTCCCAACTTCCCGCCGACAAATCCGATCGTCTCAATGGTGTCTCTGTAAAGCTGGGAAGCTGAAAAACCTGCTTCGACCTTATCGTCAAATTCGCCCTTTACCCATCGGGCCTTGTTGTTGATGTGTTTGCTTAAATCAAGCATTTTGAGTTTCCTCGCGTTGTTGTCTTAATCAAGGGGTCGGTTTGCCCAAACCCTTGATTAAGCCGCCTATCTTTCAAAGCGGCTCTGTTTGCGCTGCGGGTTATTGTCTTTTCGGCTTCCCGCCTGCCTGTAACCGTTTGTTCGACTTCCCCCATGCCTATCCATGTCTTCCTATCGGCTATCGCCTACCTGAAGGGCGGTTACTGCGTTTCCTTATTTTTAAAGACCGTTGAAACCGTATCGGGCTTTGCTTAGCCGTCTGTTTTGTTTCGATGGGTGTATAGTACAAAAATACTTAAAATCTGTAAAGTACAAAAATACTTAATACAGTATAAAAATACTTGAGTTGTTGATTTTAAAGAGAATTTATTTCTATATTTTTAAGTCTAATTGTACTTATAAGCAACAAAAGAAAACCGCCCATATAGGCGGTAAATGTGAAGCAAATAACGGTATAACCCCTATCGAAAAGGGTAAACCCCTATCAATAGGCAAATAGAAAGCCCGCATTACGCGGGCTTTCTATTTCTAGGGGGTTATGTTTGACTCATGGCGATTAAAGCAGCTTTTGCCAAAAAACCACTACGGGTCTCATGATTTGCCGAAGTGTATTCATCTACTCTATCAAGCAGATACTGCGGCCAGCTAACATTAAACCTAATTTGCTGTTGGCTGATTTTGGCTGGGTCGATTTCAATCATTACCCATGTTGCTCCATCATAATCAGACTCTTGGCTTAAATCGGCAATACTGCTTACGGAAAGATTTTTAAACTCTCCGTCTTCAATCATGCCATCAATGTGCATATAGGCGGCAGAACGGGCATTTGTGATCGCTTCTTCAATAGTGTCACCATAAGAGAAGCAGCCCGGTAAGTCAGGAATGGTTACGCCATATGCCGAATGACTGTCTTTGTGCAAAGCGGCAGGGATAAACATTTTTCATCCTTTTTTCATTTCATGTATTCTTTGTGATTGGGTGATGGGAGCGTGAGATACCCTTGATTATTTGGCTAGAAGAATGGCAGCGGGTTTCCCCGCTGCTTGCCCTTACTTCAAACCGGCTTGCTTAAAGATATTTTTTACCGTACCTATCGGCAAGTCTTTTTTTGGATGTGGCACTGTTACACGACCTTTTTTTGTTGGGTGCTTATATTGCGAATGGCTCCCAGATTGTGCAACTTTATACCAACCATCCTGCTTGAGTAGAGCGATAATGTCTAGACTATTCAATCACATCTCCTCGCTCAAAACATGGCACGTCTGCCATGTGTGTAATAATACACACCATTCTAATAATTGTCAAATTCTAGTGTGTATTTGTGTGTAAATATTTTGATGTATTCTCACGAATTGGGCAAAAAGAAAGCCCGCGCGTGGCGGGCTTGGTGCGATTACTTGTCTTTATTTAGGTTTTTGTCGTGTTTCTCAAGGGCGCGTTTTGTCTGCTTGATTCCGGTTCTAACCTTGTTAATCTTTTCATCAGACAATTTGAGGTCTTCCGGCAATGTGCCGGACGTTTGAATCATTACATTGCGGACTGAGCGTCCCACTTCTTCGGCAGCTCGTTCTAATGGCTTTTGTCCGTGTATGTTTTGATTGCGTATCTTTTCCTCTGTCTGAGTGATTCGGAACGTATTGGCCGCCAATTCGACAGGGTTCATAAAGTCCAGTAATGAGCCTTTCAGGTCGCCTACGCCCTTGTAGTTTTTCAGCTTGTTTATGTTCATGTTGTACAAGCCGCGATAACCGGCATTTTGGAATAAGCCATATTCCTCTACGCCGTGTCTGTGGGCAAGGTGGTTTAATGTCTTTTCTCGGTCGGTAATATCGCCGCGCAAGAACACACGGTTTACGTCGTCTGCATCTCGGAATGTTGCGTTAATCTCTTCCGCCAGCTTGGCAAAATAGGCTTGCGCCGCCGCTACGCGCGGATTACTGATATTCCCATTCATCACGGTTAAGTAGCAGGCAAACCGTGTCAATTTAATATCATTGTCGCAATTATGTGAGGCCGTCTGAATAAAGTTTTCAGTGATCGGGATATCCAACTGGAAGCATACGGAATGGGCGCGGTTGATTGCTTTTAGAATGGCCTGCATATCATTGTAGCCAAGCATCATTGCCAAGTCCGAAGCATACCAAAAGGTGTTTTCATCGGACTGGGAAAAGCTGTCAAAGGTTACTGTTGGCTGAGGGGAAAATACGGCAAGCTGGTGTGTCATATCGCAATTAAATTTAGTCATTTTTCAAACTCTTATTTTACCATAAAATGTTGTTTTATAATGATGATTTACACTCAAATCAAACCATCACGCTCCACCAAAACACACGCCCGATGACAGACAGGTCGTCTAGGCTCGCTTCTTCGTCTGGATATTCAGACTGATTGTAGCTTCTGATTCTGACTTTGTTTTCCGGCAGTTTGTGCAAAATCTTGGTACGCAATAGGCCGCCGTGATTTATCGCGTAAATCTGCCCATCACGAATATTCTTGCTGCCGGTATCTATGCCTAATGTCGCGCCGCTCGGAAATACCGGCTCCATGCTGTCTCCGTCTGCCATCACGCAAACCACGTTTGCAGGATTGATTCCATGCTTTCTGAGTGTGTTACGCGAAAATCTCAGCTTGTAACCGTTGTAGTCCTCTATATCGTCAGCAAAGCCGTTTCCGGCTGATAACTTGATTTCTTTGTACAGTGGCGCTTCGCAGTCGTCCTCAGATAACGGCGTGTCATTGTCCCATTCCTCAATTTTCCCTAGAGGCGTGGCGTTTGAAACAATCTCTTTATCTTCCTTTCCAGTTTCCAACCAATACGGGGAAACGTCTAACGCTTTGGCAATAGAGACTAAATTTGTTGGGCGTTTGTTACGCCCTGCTTCAATAGCCGCGATTGACGCTTGGCTTACTCCCAATAGCTTACTCAATCCTGCCTGACTTAAGCCCTTGCTTCTTCTAGCTTCTCTCAAGCGGTCTTTGATTTCACTCATGCTGATTTCCTTCATGTTGTTATAGGTACAAATGTACTACAAAAAATAATCACTTTGGTACTTGCATTTAAGTATTTTTGTACTTATAATTACAAAAAAGTTTCACAGAAGGGAAAAAATGAAAGAGACACCACAGGAAATTGTCGTTTTTCTACGGCAACACAAAAGTTCTCTTGAGATTGCAAAAGCTGTTGGATGTTCTCAAGAGTTAATTAATAAGATAGCAAGCGGCGAACGTCAGAATCCACGATACCAAATCATGGACGGATTGAGAGATTTAGCGAAGGCCGTAAAAAGGAAAACCCCACGCGGTAACGTGGGCAGGGTTTAGGCACGAGGCCTGCAACAAATTGAATATCCATTTACTTGTTTATCAGAAAGGAAAAAAAAATGAAGAAGCAGGATAAAAACCGCCTGTCAAAGAAAGACAGACGGCTGATTAAAAAGGCGATGCTGAAAGCCGCCGCCAAAGGCTGCGATGAGGTTTACAGAATCGCGGAGGGATTGAAAGACGGCTTTGAATTACTTAGAAAGCAGCTCGATTAAATGGCCGTCATCGGTATTTAGCCCCGATTCTTCGAGTTTTTGATGAAGTGTTTGGATGAATACCGCCAATTCTTCGGCTTGTACTTTGGCTGAACTGCCGCTTAAGCGGATAGAACCGCTGCGGATAAGCTCTTTGGTAAGTATGAAGGATAAGTTGGACGACATTTTTTACTCCGTCGGTTGTTGTGTGGAAACTCGATTGTAACGGAGTGATGACAAATCGGAAAGACGGTTGACTGCCCGGACAGACGGGCAACCGATAAAGAAAAGCCCGCCGAGGCGGGCAATTCCCCTGAATTGCGAGGAAACGATTCAGGTAAGACGAAAGGCGATTATGAACCAAAAACAAACGCAATGCAAGAAGATTGTCGAGTATATCCGCGTAAACGGACACATCACATCTTTGGAAGCAGCAAAACATTTGAATATCACGCAGTTATGCTCTCGGATTATCGACTTGGAAAGCAGGGGCTTTGTTTTCAACAAGCCTAAATTCAAGGTCGGCAACTGTAAAAATCCGGTCGCCCATTACTCAATCGCAAGGTCAGGAATTGAACCATGAACCGAGAACAAAGAATACACGAAGCCCGATTGCTGGTGTTGGCTTATATGCAAACCGAAGACGTAAGCAAGGCGCAGGAAGCATTGGATAAGTGGGTTGAAGAAGTGAAAGGGGTTGATGATGGCAATTATTCGGACGAAGCGTGAACACAATTACACAATCGTCAGCAACAAGGTTTATGACAAAAATCAACTGAGCTGGCAAGCAATGGGATTACTTGGATACCTGCTGACAAAACCTGATAACTGGCAAGTCATGGTTGCGGAGCTTGTGAATGTAACCAAGGACACGAAGAAGCCAACAGGCAGAGAGGGTATTTACAACATCATCAACGAGCTAAAAGAGAAAGGCTTTATTTCAGTAAGAAAAAACAGTGATGGCTCAACGGATTACACGGTTTACGACGAGCCGATTCAAAGCCCTAATCAGGGTAAGCCTAATCAGGGTAAGCCTA